>NZ_JBIWHY010000003.1:0-250503 GCF_044764345.1 Bacillus sp. NPDC094106
CCAAGTTTGCAGTTTCGGATGGAGATAATCTTTGCGTCTAGATTAGTAGCGTGAGCTACACTGCAGAAATGCGACTTCCTGTCGCACCATAACGTAACATTATCAGAAGTTCTCCTTACCAACAATCCCCGGCTTATCAACATTCTGTGAACCATCCTCTTCACCTACGTATGCAGTTTCTTATCCATCCCATTATATCAGTGGTTAAAAGCAATCATTGTCTTTATTTCCTTTACTCCATATGTATAAAATTCCGCATAAATTAACGGCCAGCTTATGGGTTAATCATTAACTCAAGGCCAATTTATGCTTCCAATTCCGTTAGATAATTAGATAATCACCTATAAAAATAAGTGTTTTCTGGTCAACTTATGGGTAAAGTGACACTTATAAAAAAAGGCTCCATAACTGGAGCACACAAGTATTGCAACAAATAATTAAAAGAAAAAAAGACAATTACAATATATAATAAAAAATAACTGCGTATCAATTCATATGTAAAATTGCATAAAGTAAAATGTTAATCAGCAGGGATTTTCTTCATCCCCACTGATTATTAGCCCTCACCAATTGGGCTTTTACGAGCAGTAATACTCCCCTATAATGATGATCTTTTATTGGTGCTGCTCATTCGAAATTGCATTATATAAAAACTGTGCATACTGTTCACGCGTTACTTTCATATTTGGAGCGAATTTCCCTTCTCCAACTCCTGCTGCAATCTTATTCGATTGTACGGCACTAATCGCATTTTTTGCCCATGAATTCGCCGGGACATCGCTAAAATTATGTGGAGCCTTCACATCTAGTTTAAAAGCTCTCGTAATGACTTGTGCCATTTCTGCACGTGTTAATGTAGCTTTCGGTCTAAAGTTCCCTTGATCATCACCTTGGAAAATCCCTAACTTCGTTAAAGCTAATATTTCCTCAGGAAACATTGTTGAATGTTTAGCGATATCTCCATATGGATTTTCATATTTATCTTGTTTTTCTATATGCAAAGTACGGTACATTAATGCAGCTACTTGTTCCCGTGTTACATTGTCTCCCATACCAAATATTCCATTTCCATAACCTGCAATAATTCCTTTATTCGCTAAATCATAAATCGCGTTAAATGCCCAGTGTCCTTGTGGGACATCCTTGAATGTATTTCTATTTACTCCTGCATCAATTGTCAAATCGTCATGTAAAAGAGTAATAGCATCTGTTACTCCAGTCTCACTTACACTAGAGTCAACCGTTACATCTTGTCCACTTTGTTTTGGTGCGAAGACATAACCAGATGGTTTCTCTACTTGTACACGATATGTGTTTTCTATTAACCCATCAAACAAGTAGTGGCCCTCTTGATCTGTTTTTACTTCTTTTAATACGTTCCCCTCTTTATCTAACAGTTGAACACGAACGCCTTCCATTCCTTTTTCACCTTGATCGTGAATACCATTTTGGTTACTATCTTCCCATACTCGGCCGCCTAACTTGAGGACATTCGCTTTAACAGGTTTAGAATCAGTTGCTTCCCAAATAGGCGCGGCTAAAATCGGATAATTTAAAGCTTCTACTTTTTTTCTTGTTTCCGGTGTAGCTATAAGTCCCCATTTATCAAAGAATGGCAATAGATTTTGTTTTGCTACCTTGGATGTATTGTAAATAAAAGCTTGGATTTTCTCGTCACTCGTTTTAGGAAGCTCTTCTTTAGATAATGAGCGGTACGCTTGATGTAATTTAGGGTAAAATTCCTCTCCAAAGGCTAAGTCTAATTGCCAAAACATTGCTAATTTTACAAAAACATCATCGATTTTATTATAGTCTTTTTCTGACTGAGGCTTATTTAAATAGTTGAATGCTTTTTCATATGTTCCATTCTCTAATCTCGATTTATTTCCAAAAGCTCGTTGCACAGACATACTATAAATGTTTGTAGTAACTTCTCCTAATCCATCCCATAGCCAAGGAGTTTGTTGTCTTTGATGACCCATTTCATGCCAAGGTCCCCATCCATCTTTTGTAAACTTATTGATATCTAATACATTTTGAATCGAATCTCCTACATAAGCAGTTCTACTATTATATGAATACATATAATAATTCGAATGATTATCTTCTACAAAATGAACGTAATGCTTGTCTGCTTCTGCTTCAGATAAACCAGAAACTCGATCTTCAATTCTAATAGCTTCATCTATTTTTTTTAAAAGTTCTACAGGATCGGTATTAGAATCTATTAAATATTTTTTCACTCTTGCAGGACTTGCTGTTATTAGTGAGCGTTCCCCTTTTAATTCTACCGCATGGGCGTTAGGATATGCATCTAGCATGTTGATTAAATCTTGTTTCGTATGTTTGCCTAATTCAAAAAAAGGCGTAGGCGCTCCCCCTGTTTTTATTTCAGCTTGTACTGCACCGCCTTGACTTGGATTATAGAAATAAATCATTCCACCATTTGGAGATTCAATTGTGTTTTCTCCTGGTTTTAAAGTAAACGACTTTACTAACGAATCCTCATTCCATGCACCATCATAGGAGAATGTTCCTATATAAGCTTGAATATTCTGTGTACCGTCTACCTGAATTGTTATCTTTTCATTCGGGCTTGCATATAATCCGGTTGGTTCATATGGACTAAATCTAAATTGGCGCCTATCCATATCTCGGATTTGGTCTACATTTCCTTTACCCATCACATGAAAAATACGTTGGGTGGATACTTGTTTTCCTACAGTTTGTTCTTGAGTTTCAGCTGAAACCTTTGTTATTCCCGTCGTCCCCCCTACAAATGGAAAAACAAGTACATTCACAGCTATAAACGCTTTGATTGCTCTCTCCTTATTTCTTTTTTGGCTATTTTGTTTCACTCTACATCACAAACCTTTCTATAGTTTGATAAATATAACACATACCCGAAGAAAGAAATCCTCATCCTAGATCATGATAAATAATAGCTAAGAGATAAATAATTATGTAAGGTAGGATTGCGAAACGAACCCATCATTCTTTCTTATTACTACGAATTTAACATCGAACATATAGTATAGCAATCAAAATTATACAATTTTAGCTATTTTTCGACAAAAAATACTTTTTTGTCAACTTACTAAAATAGTAGTCTATGTAAATCCATTTTAATTTTTCGACATCTAAATCCCTGCTATGCAGAACAAAAAGTAACCTACACTCGTTTGCTCTTTCTGTTCTTACTGCGCATGTGGCAGAAAAAGGCCCTGACCGTTTCTATGCATGAATAGATGCTCTCTCCCACCTAAAAAGAAGGGATTATGTCGTTTTTTTAATTGATGTATATATCAACTAAAAAAGTTGGCAATCACTAAAGCGAAAAAGCTCTTTCTTTTTGTTAATCCAAATTTAATTGTTTTTTAGAATTTGTCATTTTATCTTTGAATCTCCCTAATCCAAAAATCCCCAAGAAACTTCGCTGCAAACAACGTTTCTTGGGGATTTTATCGTTAGTATTACTGCCCGTTCATGCGGGATAAAACTATCTTTTTTGAAGTTCAATTTGCTCTATCAAATTTTCACTTACAAGCAGGAATGACATACTTACCAAATAAGTCCAAGGATGAAAGTACTTTATGATGTTCTAATCCACCAAAATTCATTACTGCCATAAAGTTTGTAACACCAATTTCACGGTAAGACTGAACTTGTTCAATAACTTCATCTGGGCTTCCGATTACTGGATTAAAATTCTGTTTAAGGACTTCATACGGGATATTTTTCCCGTGCGGTGTATTCATAAATAATTGATAAGGACCTTTTGCATTTGATTCAGCATCTGCAGATGTTTCACCAACATGAACATGAAAGGCAATAGGGATCTCTAATTCATCTGGATTACCGTGTCCTGATTTTTGATACACATTTTTGTATGTATCGATCAGCTTTGCTAATTCATCCCGTGATTTGCTAAATCCAAGCCCCATAAAATTGCTTCCCATGCTAGCAACATGAGTTGCACCATTTTCACTAGAGGTCGCAATCCAATGAGGAGGAAACGGGGCTTGGATTGGCTCGACACTAAGCTTAATTTCGTTGTATTGAAAAAAGTCTCCTTGATGAGAAAAAGGCTTGCCTGACCATGCCTTACGTAACACTTCTAAAGACTCGTTAAATCGTTGTGCTTTATCCTCCAATGAAATATGATAACCATCAAATTCCTTCTGATTATATCCACTGCCTAACCCTAAATCTAATCTCCCGTTTGATAAAAGATCAACAACTGCATAATCCTCAGCAATTCGTAAAGGGTTATGTAACGGAAGTACTGAAACACCTACACCAAGGCGAATTCTATTCGTCCTTTGAGATACCGCAGCGAGCATAACTGCTGGAGAGGGATTAATGCCAAAATCTGAAAAGTGATGCTCTGTAAACCATACCCCGTCAAAATTCATTTCTTCAGCCCGAACGCTTTGCTCCAATACCTCATTATAGAATTGTCTAGGAGTTCGAGGTGAGTGATTCGGGTAATGATCAAATATTGTTAATGTACTAAATTTCATTTCATATCGCTCCTGGTAATTTCATTTCTTTACTTCACGGTTACAAAAAATCAAAATGATACTGTACCTATATATAAATCCATTTTAATTTTTCGAGATCTACATCCCTGCGATGCAGAATAAAAAGTAATTTCCACTCGTTTGCTCTTTCTGTTTTTACTTCGCATGTGGCAGAAAAAGGCCCTGACCGATTCTATGCATGGATGGATTCTCTCTCCCACCTAAAAAGAAAGGTTTATGTCGATTTTTCAATTTCTACTTATATAAAATAATCATTCTAGTTTTCTGAATCATTCCACTGGCGGCTCATTTCTAAACCATAATCCATGTCGTAAACTTCTTTTATCGCTTTAACCTTTTCAAGACTTTCTTGGCTAAACATAGGTTTGTTTTCAAAAGCATGAAGAACAATTCTTTCAAGAAGAACACCTAGTGAAATATCATGATACTCTGCCATTGCTTTTAAAACTTTTACCATCCTTTTTTCCATCCTCATACCCGTTTGCACACGCTCAATTTTAATTTTTTGACCTTCTCCACTCGTCTGATTGTTATGTTGTTTCATCATTACACATCCTTTTTGCTTAAAATCACCATCTGTTATTTACATACCAGTGTACCATTATAACAATATCACACAAGTTGTCAATTATGATATTTTAATACCGATTTAAAAGTGTGGTAGCTTTTTATATGATTAACAATTCTGTTGCAAAATTCCCTAACACATAAAGCAGTGAGAGATGTTATCTGTAGTTTGCTATACGTCAAAAACCCGAAGTTTGGTTACAAACTTCGGGTTTTTTGAAAAAGGAAAGAAAAGGATTGTCTTATTACTATATATATCCATTTTGACTTTCCAACATATAAGTCACGGCTATGAAGAACAAAAGGTGATCGCTACTTATTTTCTCTCTTTGTTTTCACTTGGCATGGGGCAGGAAAAGGATCTGACCGCTTCTATGCATGGACGGATTTTCTCTCTCACCTAAAAAGAAAGGTTTTATGTCGATTTTTCAATCTGTACTTATATAATTTTCTCTATGATTAAGCAACTTCGTTTTGACAAGCACCATCAGTTAAGAAACTATATAAGTTTTCATAAGAAATTTCAACCATATTTGTTAAAGCTTCATCAGTATAGGAACCGATATGAGGAGTTACAAGAACTCGTGGGAAATGGCTCATTAACTTTTCAATTGTTTCAGATGGTAAAGATTCATTTTTTAAGTTTTTGAAGAAGAATGTAGATTCACCCTCAAATACATCTGTACCAAATCCTGCAATTGTATTTTCTTCAATCGCTTTTAAGATTGCTTCATTGTCTTGAAGTTCACCTCTAGAAGTATTGATTAAAATCGCTTCGTTTTTCATTTTTCCTAAAAATTCTTCATTAATCATTTTGTAGTTTTGTCCTTTAATATAAGGAACATGTACAGAAATTAGATCAGAAATTGCCAGCACTTCGTCTAAAGGTAAAAATTCAACGACTTCTTTCGCAGCTTCACTTTCAAACACATCAAATGCAACGACTCTTGCCCCTAAACCTTTGAACAGTTTTGCAGTTGTTAAACCAATTTTTCCAGTTCCAAGAATACCAACTGTACAGTTACGAATTTCTTTACTGAACATCACTGCGTCTACTGTAAAGTCTTTTTCTTTTGTTTTGTTTGCAGTGTATGCTGTATTTCTTAATAACATCATACCAAGCGTTACTGCAAGCTCTGAAATAGCATTTGGAGAATACGCAGGTACACGTGCTACTTTTATTCCAACCTCTTTTGCGGCTTCTAAGTCAATATGATTGAATCCTACTGTTCTTGTTAATAAATATTTCACACCGAAACTAGCTAATTTCTCAATATTTCGTCTATTAGCCTTACAATTACCACGAATCATGACAGCATCTGCATGTTTTGCATTATTTACATTTTCATCATTCATTAAATCTGTTACTAGAGTTAAATTATAATCGTGTTTATTTAACTTCTCAAAAAAGGCTATTTCTACATCACGTACACCATAGCATACTAAATTTGCTTTCATCTTCATCTACCTCCGATATCATATTAAGAGAAAATATGAAAACTTTTAATAACTTCAAGTATTACAATCCATAATGGCATTGCTACAACACCTACAATAGTGGAAAGAAGAGAACAGTTAGATGTTAAAATCGCTTCTTTATCAAAGCTAATCGCATATGCTGCTGCAACTGTTGCTGTTGGTGTAGCCATCATAATAACAACTGTAGCCACTGCAACTTGTGAAATTGGAAGAATACCTGTTGCATTTAAGATCATGAGTAAAGCAATATTAATTACTGGAACAATAATGATTTTGTTTAAGCTATAGTACCAAGCATCTTTTGTTTTGATTGCGTCTTTTAATGAAATTTCAGCTAATGTTGCACCAATGGAAATCCATGCAAGCGGCGAAGCTAATTTAGCTAAGTAATCCATTGGCTTGAATAACCATGGAGCTGTTTGATCGATTCGTAAAAAGGCGAAATGAGAAACTTTACCATTCACTGTAACTGCCACTTGCGGTAAATATGCTTGGCATACCCAAATGAATAAACCTGCAAATGTTGCAATAACAATTGGATTTAAGAACATTGTTTTAATATTCTTTTTCTCCATTTTTAAACCTGACATTTTGATATATCCGTAAGAATAAAGGAAAATGCGGTATCCGATGTTGAAAATGGATGCATACATAACTCCTTCCGGGCCATAAACGACACCGATAATTGGAATACCAAAAAATGTAGTTGAACCGAAGATTGTTAATACGCGTAAAACATCTTGTTTATCGCCTTTGTATTTCATAAACAATGGCTTCGTTACAACGATTAATATAATGTAAATGACTATACCCCAGATCAGTAAGTTAGCCCCTTGTTTTAATGAATTCGTATTGATATTTTGCATGAATGCTGTAAATGCTAAAGCTGGAAGTGCAGCTGAAAGAATAACGCCACTTAATACCTTTGCTGCCTGAGCATTTAAAATATTTTTTTTGCGCATGTAAAAACCTAATAAAATAATAAAGACCGATGAACTAATTGCGCTAATAATGTTTTTATCGGTTAGAGTCTTGATAAGTATTTGACCGATATCCATTTTAAAAACCTCCTTATTGTGAATTGTTTCACATTTTGTTTTAAAAAATATCCGTCTCTTAATGTGAAATATTTCACATTAATTTACGTTGTTGAATTACAACTCTATGATAAATCTACTATCACCATTTGAATACATTGCGTTATTTTTAAAAGTATTATGTTAATAATGTAAGTGGAACGCTTCACAAACTATTAAAATATCACTTTCAAAACTTTCTTTATCCACAATTTAGACACTTTTCTCTAGAGCATAACTTCTATATAAATCCATTTTCATTTTTCGACATCTACATCCCTGCTATGCAGAATACAAAGTAACTTACGCTCGTTTGCTCTTTCTGTTCTTACTTCGCATGGGGCAAAAAAAGGCCCTGACCGCTTCTATGCATGGCCAGATGCTCTCGCCCATGTAAAAAGAAAGGGGTTTTTATATATAAATCCATTTTCATTTTTCGACATCCAAATCCCTGCTATGCAGAATACAAAGTAACTTACACTCGTTTGCTCTTTCTGTTCTTACTTCGCACGGGGCAGAAAAAGGCCCTGACCGCTTCTATGCATGGCCAGATGCTCTCGCCCACCTAAAAAGAGGGGTTTTATATCGGTTTTTTAATTGATATATATATATCCCTGTTTACTTAAAGCAAAAAAATAGTACTTATGAAGAACTCATAAGTACCGTTTTATCACATCGCTATTTTCTTCCGTACATTGATATTTTGTAATAGGTCTTCCAACAAACCCATACCCAACTTCCACTTCTAATATGCCTATGTCTTCTAGGAAATTCAAATATTTTCGAATGGAGACACGAGAAATCCCTATTTGAGAGGCTAATTCTTCTGTAGAAAATGCTCTTTCTTCCATAGACATAATACTTTTCCATACTACTACCAATGTTTTTTTCGTTAAACCTTTTGGTAATTCTGCTGAGCCTACACCTTGATCTTTCGCTAAGAACATTTTATCTATTTCTTCTTGGCTGACTATTTGCTGCGCATCCATGAACGTCGCCTTTTCTCGATATGCTGACAACGCTTCATTAAACCGTTCAAATTCAAAAGGTTTAATTAAATAATCAATCGCACCATATTGCATCGCTTTTTTTACACTATACATATCCCTTGCGGCTGTAATTAAAATAACGTCAACACTTTTTTCAACATTTCGGATGTGTGTTAGTAATTCAAAACCAGTTTGTTCTGGCATATATATATCTAATAAAATCAAATCAATAACCGTTGTATCTAGAACCTTTATCGCATCTTTTACAGAAGAAGCGACTGCTATTAATTGAAATCCCTCAAGCTGATTTAAATAACGCTTATTAAATTCTGCAACCATTGGATCGTCTTCTACAATAAGTACTTTAATCATTCACCTTCATCCTTAACTTCATAGGGTAACTTCATACGAAACGTTGTCCCTTTTCCGACAACAGTACGAAGCTGTAAATCTCCATGTAACTTTCTTAAACTTTGTTGAACAAAAAACAACCCTAAACCTCTATTTTCACCTTTTGTTGAAAAACCTTTTGTAAAAATTTTTTCTCGTATATCCCTTTCGATACCTTTTCCTGTATCTTTTACTTCTATATATAAAAGCTTCTCCTCAGAATCATAATCAATAGATACCATTATTTTTTTCTCTTTGCATCCATGCATTGCTTCAATCGCATTATTAATAATATTTCCCGTTATTCTAACAAGATCGTGGATGACATCTGAATGAGCTGCTTCAGGCAAATAACTATCACTGTTAATAATTAACTCTACCCCGTCTTCTCTTGCGTCACTATACTTCCCTAATAAAAAACCTGCAAATACAGAGCTTTTAATTCGTTTCATAATAAACCCTATCTCTTTTTTATGCTGATGAACGATTTGCTGAACATACTCTCCTAACTTGTCATAGTATTCCATATGAACCATTCCTAAAATAACATGGAGCTTATTCATAAATTCATGTGATTGTGCACGTAAAGCGTCTGTATATAACTGAACACCTGTAAGTTGCTCTGCAAGCTTTTTCACTTCGGTTTTATCACGAAACGTAGCAATTGCACCAACAATTTCATCATCAACTCGAACTGGAACACAATTAATAAGAACTAAAACACCATTAAAATGTTGCTCTCTATTGAACTCTGGATTGCCGGTATGTAATACTTCTTGAAAAACTTCCATATACTCATCAGCATCTTTTCCAATTAAATGATCTGTGGTATCCCCTAATTGTAAAAGACGGATTGCTGCGGTATTAACGAGGGTTATTTTCCCCGTGCGATCAACTGCCAAAACCCCCTCTTTCAACGAATGTAACATTGCATTTCGCTCTTCTAAAACCATCGCAATCTCAGAAGGCTCAAGACCAAATAATATTTTCTTAATATGCCTAGCTAATACTAAGGCACCAACAACTCCAATCAATAATCCAATCACAGTTCCTACATAAATCATCGACTGACTCTTATCAACAGCATCCTGCACTTCATCAAGTAATATCCCTACCGTTACAACACCTATTTGCACACCATCTTTATTCATTACAGGAGTAAATACACGCATTCCATCTCCAAGTACTCCCTTTGCAATTGAAATATATTCCTTCCCTTGAAGTGATGGTTCAGCATCCTTTTTATCCAAAAATGGAGACCCAATTTCCTGTGGATTTGGATGTGATTTTCGAATTAAATTCATATCTAATACGACCACAAAACTGACATTTGTTACATTCTTTATTTGATTAGAGTAACTTTGAATTTCTTTTTCATCCCCAGTCCCACTCAAAGCATCTATCACAACCTTTGAACGTGCAACTGTACGAGCTATATCTGTCACTTTTTCTGCCAACGCTTCTTCTTTTTTTTCAGCAATGTTCTTACTTATCAACACATCTGTAACTAATAATGCAATGATTACGACAACACATACTAAAATGGAAATTGTTGAATGCAAACTAAAATATCGTTTATTCTTAGGTATCATTCTTAAGAACTTCATCATTTTTCCTTTCGGTTATACCTGCAAGTTATGTACGTTCCTACGCCCTCATTCAAACATAATACAAAAAAGGGCTGGTGCTATATAAATCCATTTTAATGTTTCGACATCTAACTCCCTGCGGTGCAGAATAAAAAGTAACCGACACTCGTTTGCTCATTCTGTTTTTCCTTCGCATGTGGCAGAAAAAGGCTCTGACCGCTTCTATGTATGGCCTGATGCTCTCTCCCACCTAAAAAGAGGGGTTTTTTGTCAGTTTTTTAATTGATGTATATATAATCACATGATAATTTAGTAACATATGATTCGTTTTTCTTTTTTGAAAATGTCATAATGCTTTCAAATTCATGTGACAATATATCGAAAATTCATTTTTAAGAATGTGCTTTATATATCTTTTTCCTCTTTATTCATTCCTATATACTTTCGTATGATCTGGGATCCCTCCATTGAGTGGAGTTAGTATAGTCATATGGACACAACTTATATATATCCATTTTGATTTTCCAGCATATAAGTCACTGCTATGAAGAACAAAAAGTGACCGCTACTTATTTGCTCTCTTTGTTTTCACTTGGCACGGGGCAGAAAAAGGCCCTGACCGCTTCTATGCATGGCCAGATTCTCTCTCCCACCTAAAAAGAAAGGTTTTATGTCGATTTTTCAATTTGTACTTATATAGTTAAGTCCTTACAATACATGTTCTCACATAAAAATAATAGCTAAGCCCATTAATCAATAAAATTAACAGGCTTAGCTGTATACTGATTAACAAATTCTTTGAACACTAATAACATTTAAACTTGTGATATTAATATCTGCATGATGATCTACCCAAATAAGAAATCCGTCTTCCACGCGAATAAAAACACCTACTCCATCGATTTGATCTCCACCAGAAAAGACCCTAATTTTATCGCCTTCTCTTAAACCATCTAATACTGTCGGTCTCATTCTTGGTACTTCTTTAATTTCTTTAACTTCCCTAACTTCCTTCATTTCTTTTCTTCTTCTGTGCCGCATACATTCATCACATTCACATCTACGCCCACCAAACATTTCACATAACCCCTTTTTTCTAAAAATGTATTTACACGATAGCTTATGAAATGAATAAATTAATTGATTAGGCTATTCCCCTCTATCAAATGTCCAATCCATTAAATTTATAAATTATTTTACTAATCGTACAAGCTTTTTTTCACTACTTGCATACACTATTAGCAGGATGAAAATCATCCGAAACATAACCCCACCCTATAGATAGGAACAGCAAAAAAGGACAGTCAAAATACTGTCCTCTTTTTATTTTTCTATGCTATAACATTAGCAAAGAACTCTTCGAACACTAATAACATCTAGACTTGTGACATTAATATTTGCATGATGATCTACCCAAATAAGAAATCCATCTTCTACGCGAATAAAAACGCCTACTCCATCGATTTTATCGCCACCAGAAAAGACTTCAATCTTATCGCCTTCTCTTAAACCGTCTAATCTTCTACGACCTCTATTGTCTTCACATTCTCTTTGATTTCCCATGATTATCCTCCTTTTAAACAAATATATAAATACGTAAACTAAGATAAGCGTTCTCTCTTCTTACCTTTAATCTTTTTATTCATTTAAGAAATTCTGCGGACACTAATAACGTCTAGGCTTGTGATATTAATATTTGCATGATTATCAACCCAAACAAGAAATCCGTCTTCTACATTAATAAATACGCCTGTTCCATCGATCCGATCGCCACCAGAAAACACCTGGATTTTATCGCCTTCTCTTAAACCGTCTAATCTTCCACGACGTCTAGGCTCAAACCTTTCTTCACATTCAAAATCTTCTTCAAATTCTCTACGTCTTTCTCTTCTTCGACAATCATCAAAGTCGCAATCTCTTCGGAAATTATCGAAATCACAATCTCTCCGGAATTCATTACCTCTTCGCCCAAAGAACATTTTAACAACTCCTTTTCCTTGCTTTATACTCTTGCGTTATATTCTATGAAAGTAATGAAATAATTGATTAGACTTGTATCATCAATAAAGAAAAATGGATAGATTTCTTGCTAACAAAACAATAAATATATATACATCAATTAAAAAAACGACATAAAACCCCTCCTTTTAGATGGGAGAGAGCATCTGGCCGTGCATAGAAGCGGTCAGGGCCTTTTTCCGCCACATGCCAAGTAAAAACAGAACGAGCAAATGAGGGTAGATCACTTTTTATTCTGCGCAGCAGGGATTTAGATGCCGAAAAATGAAAATAGATTTATATAGACAAAATAACCATACTTTGTACAAACCTTTTCTCTATACGTATGCTATTACTAAGATAATTTTCATCAAATTACACCCCTATCTCCCATAGATTTCCTATGCATAAACACAGCTATCTAATATGGATAACAAAAAAACTGCCCCAAAAAGTCGTTAAATAAAGACCTTTTAGAGACAGTTTTTTGTTCACATCTTATTTATTCGCATTCATTTCTTGCTGTAATTTCTGATTAGAGCTTTGTAATTGTTGATCAAATTTTTCTAATGCAACCTGAATAGCTGCTTTGTCTTTCTTCTGAACAGCCGCTTTCAATTCTTTCTGAATACTACGCTCACCTTGTTCTTTACCTTTATCATGATCCTCTTGTTTTCCGAATACTGCTTCTAATTGCTTATGCGCTTCTTGTTTTGTTAATTTCCCATCTTTTACTTGTTGTTTAATAGAATCAATTTCTTGTTTATGAGCTTGGTAAAACGCTTTTCGCTCTGCTTTCTTTTGTTCCTCTTGTTTTTGAGAACCCACTGTTTTGTGCAATTGCTTCTCTAAATTTTTATGTGTTGCTAAATCTTGTGTAAGTTTATTTTTCAAATCAGAAGAAGCATATTGATCAATGATATTCGTAAACTCCTTCTTATAGTTACCTTTATGTTGATGTTCTGATGTTTCATGTGTAGCTGATTTGTTAGATGTATCGGAATGATCTGTTGCTGCACTTCCAGCTGCTGGAGCTAATATTGATGCTGCTAAAACAGGTGCAATTAAACTTGATCTTAGTTTCATTTAAATCTCCTCCTAAAATGCTTAATTAACTTACTAGTAGCATTATCGAACATGTTTCTTAACTTTTCCTTAACTACATAAAAACATCTTTCTTTTTAGGTGGACGAGAGCATCTGGCCATGCATAGAAGCGGGCAGGGCCTTTTCCTGCCTCATGCCAAGTAAAAACAAAGAGAGAAAATAAGTAGCAGTCACCTTTTGTTCTTCATAGCCGCGACTTATATGTTGGAAAATCAAAATGGAGATATATACCTAAAAACATCTTTCTTTTTAAGTGGACGAGAGCATCTGGCCGTGCATAGAAGCGGGCAGGGCCTTTTCCTACCACATACGAAGTAAGAACAGAATGAGCAAACGAGTCTAGGTTACTTTTTATTCTGCATAGCAGGAATTTAGATGTTGAAACATTAAAATTGATTTATATATAAATCCCTTTCTTTTTAGGGGGACGAGAGTATCTGGCCATGCATAGAAGCGGGCAGGGCCTTTTCCTGCCTCATGCCAAATAAAAACAAAGAGAGAAAATGAGTAGCGGGCACCTTTTGTTCTTCATAACTGCGACTTATATGCTAGAAAATCAAAATGGATTTATATAAACACTTCATCGCCCCTATGGGTATACAAAGAACTTCCTAGCTGTTATGCACTTGAAAGTTTCATATAAAAAGCCAATTTCCTTGTAGGAAATTGGCTTTTTATATGAATTCAGTGTGTTTACTTTTTTTGAGTATTGCAGCGATAGCTAGAAATAATAGCTCACTTAACGGAAGTAAGACGAATTACTTCTTAATATGCTTTACTATAAGTGAAGTGTATGCTTCCGCTCCTTCTTTCGTCAAATGGACTGCATCTGGTTCAAAATACGCTTGTTTCCCAGCACTTGCTGAATGCCAATCAACTAGTGTAATATTAGAGAATTTCGATGCTACTTCTTTTAATTTTTCATTAACCACCGATTCCCACGGACGCGGCACTCTAGTATTAACCAATATAACTTTATGTTTATTACCTATTAACTGAATCAATGATTCTATTTGTTCAGTAGTAAATGCTCCATTTGTACCCAATCCAATAATAACATAATCCCCCAAAGTACCCTCTTTTTTCATTCTCTCTACCGTATCAACCGCTTGAGACATCTGCCTTCCAATCTTCGCGTCAATATTGACATTAGGAAAAGCATTTTTCAAATATGGAGAGATATCAATCATAATTGAGTCGCCAATGGCTGTAATGGTTGGAGATTGTTTCGTTTGTGCCGAAGCTTCTTCTTTTTCCTCTTTATTTTCAGCTGGTTTATCAGCATGCTCCTCTTTAACTATACTTGGCTGTTTCGCCTGTTCTTTTTGTTCCGTTTGCACCGCTTCTATCCTATTTTCCTTAGGATTCTCTTTTGCTTTTCCAGCTGTTGCTAAACCAAAGCTAGCTGTTGAGAAAAGCAATAGTGCACATATTAAAGCTAGCTTACTACTGAACTTTAAGTTTCTTACTCTCAATTTCTGTAAACGAATATTCTTCAACGCACCTTGACGAATTGGATTTTCAATAAACTTCCATGAAAGTTGCGCCACAAACAGGATTAAAAAGAATTGAAAAATGGCCCTAGTGACTTGAAATTCTCCCGTACTAACTTGCGGACTCGTCAATGTGATAATCGGATAATGCCAAAGATATATCCCATAGGAGCGGACACCCATCCAACGTAAAGGTTTAAACCTCAAAAATACAGCAATTCGGCTAGCTGGATGAGCAAGATTGGCTACTAATACAGCAGTAGCAATTGATAAAAGGAACATTCCCCCTCGGTAAAGGAATGGATCATATTGATTCGTTTTCCAAAACATAACAAGAATAACAATAAGAGCAATTCCTCCAATTACATCAAGAGCGAGACGTGCTGGTGCAATAATTTTATTAGCAAGCCTACTGCTCGGCCAAATGAAAGCGAGTGCTGCACCAATCAATAAGGAAAATGCTCTTGTATCGGTACCATAATAAACCCTACTTGGATCTACGCCTGGCTCATATATCATTGCCATTGCGATAGCTGAAGCAATAGCTCCTAGAAAAATAAATAGTGCCAGACGTGATTGTTTCTTTATGTAGTAAAATCCTAAACTAATGATAAATGGCCAGACCACATAAAATTGCTCCTCAACAGCTAACGACCAAAAATGATTCAAAGGAGAAAGTTGGCCGAAGTTATCAAAATAGGATACTTTGTGAAAAATATACCACCAGTTACTGAAATAGAATACAGCTGCTAACGAATCTTCCCGCATTTTCCCCAGTAAAGAACTATGAAAAATCGTAACCCATGCCAAAACGATAATGAGCATGACAATCATTCCTGGAATCAACCTTCTTATCCTACGCAACCAGAAATTCTTCAAATCAATTCTCTTATTTTTCTTCCACTCAATAGCAAGAATATCAGTAATTAAATAACCAGAAAGCACAAAAAATACAGTAACGCCTAAGAATCCTCCAGGCATCCACTTAAAATTGATATGGTACAACATAACACCTAGTATAGCTAGGCCCCTTAGACTATCTAATCCGACCATATAACGATTATTTTTATTTAATGGTGTGGGCATTCACAATCCTCCCTATATTTCTCTTAGATGTTTTTGTTGCTTTTACTTCTCCTATAAAGTTCTTTTTCAATCATCAATGATTTCATGTCGTTTTTATTCTTTTTTTAAAGTTTCATAATAATTTTTATGAGATTCTTCTACTTCTTTTGCTTGCTTTCATAATTTTTTATCTTCAATTGTAACTTCTCTATAAATCAATTTCTCCTACGATATTACATACAGCTATCATACCAAAAATCTGCTGAAAAATGCTCATCTTCAAGTTTATACCTTTTGTCTTTTCATCCTTTTATAATAGGTACGGCAGCAACGAATTGTATATATATTCATTTTAATTTTCCAGCATATAAGTCGCGGCTATGAAGAACAAAAAGTGACCTGCACTCTTTTTGTTTTCACTTGGCATGGAATAGGAAGAGGATCTGACCGCTTCTATGCATCGGCGGATCCTCTTTCCCCCCCAAAAAGAAAGGGGTTATGTCGGGTTTTCAATTTGAATTTATATAGGTGAATATCGTTCATTAAAATAAATTCTTGTATTTTATAGAAAAGGAAAAGCACCCCCATCCTTAGCGAGGTGCTTTAGCAATTATGCTTCTTTTATATTTATACACGTAAAGCTTTAACGCTTCAAGTTTTATAGATTTTTTTCACCAGAATGACAATTATATCAACTTTCACAGAAAAAAAGACTTGAATCATGACAAGTCTTTTTTTTCTGTAGGGTCAAACAAAGAAAGAGTGGAGATAGAAAATGCACAAACATGTCAATCAAATAAAACTGTTCGAACTAAACAAATTTTCAGAAAACTGAAATCGCTGAGGGATGTGTGTTCACTCTTTCTTTGTAATGACAAGTTTATCACTAAAAATAAAATAAAACAACAAAATTCACATAAATTCGACATTTTTTTCGCGAATTAACACCATATTATCTCAGCTGTTATAACCAACTCGTTTCAATGATCTTGATTTT
Organism: Bacillus sp. NPDC094106; assembly: GCF_044764345.1. Taxonomy (NCBI): domain Bacteria; kingdom Bacillati; phylum Bacillota; class Bacilli; order Caryophanales; family Bacillaceae; genus Bacillus; species Bacillus sp. NPDC094106. The sequence goes on from NZ_JBIWHY010000003.1 coordinate 17,294, forward strand.
TTGCACCAAAACCGCAAAAGGATTTAAACTTTAACATACAGCTCATCCACTTAATTGTACCAATTACTGAGTCATAAAAAGATACAATCCTTAAAATTATACACATGATTCTACTTAATATTTCATCATCTATGAACTCTTCTACACTAATACTTAAACTTAACTAGTCTTTTCTATATATATCCATTTAAATTTTCCAGCATATAAGTCACTGCTATGAAGAACAAAAAGTGATATGCACTCGTTTGCTCTCTTTGTTTTCACTTGGCATGGGGCAGGAAAAGGATCTGACCGCTTCTAGGCATGGCCGGATGCTCTCTCCCACCTAAAAAGAAAAGTTTTATGTCGATTTTTCAATTTGTACTTATATAATTGACATTCTTCTGTGCCTATACTTAATTTTTATTTGGTCGGAAAAGATCTTGTAATAAAAATACAATCGTTATGATAACCATTACAAAATTAAAGATAAGAGATGCTATAACAGTTGCATCTGTCATATATAAAAACATGATACCTATCAAAAAAATTGCTGTAATAAAAGGTACGCTTTGTCTTGCAGTTGTTATAGAGTGACCTTTTCTCTTCTTTAAATATGTCATAATTACACCTAGAACTAATAATAAAGAAACAGTCACGAAGAGTCCGAACCAACCAAAAGCATCTTCAACAAACCAAGGTAAAAAGCGCATGGTTGAGGAACATATAAATAGGGTGAGTACTAAAAGAAATAATTGTATGAGAGATAGTGCTATATTTATGCTTTTTTGTTTCATTTTATTAAACCTCCAAGAGTTTGCAAATACAGGAGTGATATTTGTATTTAAATTTATATGAAAAGACTTACTAAGAGGTCATATCATGGAAAGGGAGTCCATAATATCTTCATTTTGTTGATCAATTAAAAGTTGGTTAGTACCTGCTGCTGAAACTTTAAATAAAAAGCTTTCACTGATGGAAGTTTCACTTTATTTAAGCTCACAGGACTGAATCAATATTGAACTACCCCCACCTTCACTTCGTTTAGAGGAAGGGAGCTTCTCGGTTAAAATGGTAAAACAGGTCATATTATGGAAATATAATTCAGTCCATTATTGTGAATAACTATAAATTAACAATACACCTTTAAAAACTAAGTTTTACAAATAATATTTTGCCAAGCTGAAACTCCAGAAATCTCAGTTACAAACAAACGATCATTAAAATCTACGTGTTTCTTTAAAGTATCCATAATCCTAATACATGAATCAGAAGTTGAAACAAACCAAGTAAATTCTGTGATTTTTGCACATGTTTCATACTCTTTGATCGCTTTAATAAAGTCTTCATAATACCTTTCTGGCTTCTTTAAAACGTAAGTAATAATTTTTAAATTACTCATAATTACACCTCATTCCAATAAAAATTTTCTACAATTTTCGACAATAAAACGACATAAAAATACTTTTTAAATATTTAGCAAGCTGTACTTATCTTAATAACCATAACAACATCTATTGTTAGCAAGCAAAATATTCAAAAAAACTAAATTCTCATTTTATTTTCATTAATCCCTATGTATAAATATTTACATTAAAAGAATTTTAAAACCAGTCTATTTTTTAATAAACTTATCTGATAAAATAAGTAGGAAATAACGCTAAGTTTAATTTCATTAACTATTTAACAATTTAATTAATCTATATATACACCAATTAAAAAAACGACATAAAATTCCTCTTTTTAGGTGGGAGAGAGCATCTGGCCATGCGAAGTAAAAACAGAACGAGCAAACGAGTGGAGGTTACTTTTTATTCTGCATAGCAGGGCGGGGATTTATATATCTTTACAACATCAAAATTAGAGAGTACAAATAGGGTGTTTAAAACGATTATTTTTTAATGTTACTAAAATTGGTGCGCATTTATATTATAAAATCTTTATAATTCGATATTTTTGTATTCGTAATGTCATAACAAGTATAATTAAAATGTTTGATTAGAAAATTGTCGCCTTATTAAACAAAAGCAAAAAACCCCGTTACTGCATTTAGTAGAGTACCGGGGCTTTTTGCTTTTTACATATTGTTCACTTGCTGTACTATATAAAGTTCGTCCTCTTGAATTGCGAACTTTATATTGTTGCGATCCATTTGTATTTATATAGTTGATAAAGTGAAACTTTAATCAGTGGGAGTTTTCTTCATCCCCCCACTGATTATTAGCCCTCACCAATCGGGCTTTTACGGGCAGTCGATCCCTCACCTAACTTCTTTGCTTTTGCTGAATTTTGAGGCGGGGATCTTACTGCCCGTTTATGCGAGATAAACTAATATTTTCTTAATCGATTACTGCGATATCACCACATCCAAAATATCTTACAGTTCTTCCCTTCTCAACTAACAGCTTTACTAATTTTATTTCTTCAAAAAACAACAAATAACGACATTTTTCAAAAAATATGTCGTTATTTGGCATCTTTTATTATAAGATATATAACGTAATATCAAGATTTAAGAGGAGTGTGGTTGAATGTCAGTTCTAAAAAACAGTAAGATTGGTACGAAGTTGAATACATTAATGATTACAGCTAGTATTGCATGTATTCTCTTATCCATTATAGGGGTTATCGCTTTAAAGAAAACAGGTGAAGCTTCTGCAAGTATGTATGACGAAAGGTTACTTCCAATTTTTTGGATAGAAGCTCTAGAATCGAACTTCTACGCCGGGAATAGTAATTTTATGGAACTCATGCTTACAACTGATGAAAAAAGAAACAAAGAACTATCAAATAATATAGCTGAACTACGTAAAGAAAATGATGAGTTATTAAAAAACTTTGAGTCTAAGATCAGCTCACAAGAAGAAAAGCAATTATATGCAAACTTCAAAAAAAACTTTCAAGAATTTAGAACTCAAATGAAAGAAGCACAAAATTTAGCAGTAAACAATAAAAATGAAGAAGCTTATGCTTATTATTCAAAAAACACTGAGCCCGCTATGCAAAATGCTATTAATTCTATTCAAGAACTTGTGAAATATAATAGTGATCAAGCAGAAAAATTACAAAAAAATAATACAAACGATGCACATACTACAATACTGATGTTTATTATTATTTCAGCTATTGCGACTGTAATTATTATATGTATTGGATATATTATTAAAATCGCGATTAAACGTCCGATTGATTTATTACAACATGATATGAAACAAGTAGCTGATGGAAATTTAGTCATACGTACTTCCTATCAAGCAAATGATGAATTAGGAGCTATCGTTACTTCTTTTAATCACATGTTAGATAATTTACAACAATTAATTGAGAAAATACAGGTAACGACACACGAAGTTACTTCCTCTACCGATAATATGTTACAGAATACAACACAAGCATCTAAAATATCTAACGAAGCTGTTCAAACCATTAATGAAGTAAACAAACAAATAGAAGGACAAGTTACTAGTATTCATGAAAGTTCAACAGCAATGAGTGACCTAACAAATGGCGTTCAAACAGTAGCTGAATCAGCATCAACTGTTGCTGAAGTATCTGTTGCTACAACAGATCGTGTAAATAACGGAAGTAAAGTAATCAAAGAATCTATTACGCAAATGAATAATGTACATGCAGTTGTTGCAGAAACATCTACAGTGATAGAACGTCTTATTATGCGTACACAGCATATAGATAAAGCTTTAGATGCGATTACGAATATTGCGGAACAAACAAACTTGCTTGCTTTAAATGCTGCAATCGAAGCAGCACGTGCAGGAGAAAATGGAAAAGGGTTTGCAGTTGTTGCAGCTGAAGTGAGAGATTTAGCGGAACAATCCAAGCAATCCGCAAAAGAAATTAATGATTTAATTAAATCCATCCAACAAGATACAAAAGATACGGTTCAAATCATGAGAAAAGGACACGAAGAAGCTACACAAGGAAGAAATGCTGCTAATGAAGCAGACGAGGCCTTTTCAACAATCATGCAAGACATTCATAAGATAACACGTCAAGTTCAAGAAGTATCAGCTACGACAGAAGAAATGTCTGCTGGAACGGAAGAAATTAACGCTTCCCTATCAGTAGTATCAGAAACTTCTATAAAAGTAGCGGAAGATACAAATCAAACCGTACAAGCCATTCAAACACAAGCATCATCCATTACAGAAATAACAAATCAATCCATGCAAATAAAGAAAAAAATTGAAGAATTAGAAGGATTACTTTCGCAATTTAAAATTAAAGAATAAAAAACAATAAATTTAATTTCACTTTATGAACAAAAAAAGCGCAAATATGATACATCTGCGCTTTTTTCTCTTAACTGAATCTCAATCGTAATTCTATATAAATCCATTTCCATTTTTCGGCATCTAAATCCCTGCTATGCAGAATAAAAAGTAACCTCCACTCGTTTGCTCGTTCTGTTTTTACTCCGCATGGCCAGATCCTCTCTTCACCTAAAAAGAGGAGTTTTATGTCGGTTTTTTAATTGATGTATATATAATAGTGTTTATTGCTTAGCTACTTCATCTTGTGAATAGTAGCTTAGTAGTGCGTTATATAAAAACTTCGCATACTGATCACGAGTTACAAACATTTGTGGTTCATACTTCCCATCACCAGTTCCTACCACAACGTTATTAGATTGTAAGGCACTAATTGCATCTTTTGCCCAAAAATCTTCCGGCACATCTGTAAACGTATGCTTTTGTTTCACTTCAAATTCAAATGTTCTTGTAAGAATTTGTGCCATTTCTGCACGAGTTAACGGTGCCTTTGGACGGAATTTTCCATTTTCATCCCCTTTAAAAATACCAAGATCTGTTAATTGTAAAATTTCGTATGGAAACATTGTTGAACTTCCATCGATGTCTTCATATGGATTTTCTAAATCTGCGCGCTGTTTCAGGCCAAGCGCACGATAAAGTACCGCTGCTGCTTGTTCACGTGTTACATTATCTCCTACACCAAACTTTCCATTTCCATAACCATACATAATTCTATGGTAAACTAAAGACGTAATTTCCTCATATGCCCAATGATCTTTTGGTAAATCATTAAATGTAAGAATGATATCCGGTCCAACTGGTGGAGTCTCATTAGTGTTTGCAGAAACGCTATTTGCACCTACAAATACCCCGCCCATTAAAGTAAGAGACGTAATCACTTTTACTAACTGTTTCTTCATTTCATTCGTCCACCCTTCCCCTTCATTTATGTACATATTAATTGTATAAAAAAACCAAAAATGGAACAATATATTTTCCACATTACATATGACATTTTTTTGAAGTGTATTCATTACAAGGTTTGTACCTCACGCCTTAGAATGAACCTTTTCTTCCCATTGCACCGTTTCCGTTTCTGATTTCCGAAAAGTAAACGCCATTCCCGCGAAGATAAGAATAATCCCTACAATCTGCACTGTAGTCGGCCGGAATCCAGTAAATACTGTGTCCAGTAAAATTGCTACACCTGGATCTAAAAAGACTAATACGGAAATAAGCCTTGTTGGCAAATCTCTTAAACTGTCGAAAAATAAATAATAAACAAACCCTGTATGGATGAGTCCTGTTGCTGTAATTGCAATCCAATTACTTTCTGTTAATCCTTGAAATTCCCCAAAGTCTACAAATGGCAATAAAAGAAAGATTCCTAAAAACGTTTGCAAAAATGTCATTGCATACGCGCTAGTCTGCTTAATTCCTTTCCCTAATAAAGTCGTAAATGCATAAAACAATGCGGCAAGAAGCGCCCAAATCATCCCAGATGACATCAATTTCTCTAAAGAAATACTTCCATCCACTCCCGCTACTAAAACAGTACCAATAAAACAAATGACGATTGAAATAATAGATAATATTGTTAGTTTCTCTTTAAATACTACACTGCCAATTAGTAATACAAGAATTGGCGCAAGGTGATATACAGAAATTGCAATCGTTATGGACATTACTTCAAAAGCTTTAAATAAAAACACCCAGTTAAAAACAAGGAATACACCACAAGCTAATATTTGCAATATTTCTTTTCGATTCCATTTTTCCTCTTTAAACTTCCCTGTTACAAGCCAGCATAAAGTTAAAAATACCGTGGCACAAATGCAGCGTACAAATACTAATTCAAAAGACGGCAAACCGGTTCTAACTGAGAAAAATCCAATTGAGCCAAAAATAGACATAGATAGTATCATTTTTATAGCTGGCATCGATTTTGTTTGATTCTTTGGAAACAATGCATATAACCTCCTTTGAATTTTGCTATATATACATCAATTAAAAAACCGACACCCCTTCTCTTTTTAGGTGGGAGAGAGCATCTGGCCATACATAGAAACGGTCAGTGCCTTTTTCAGCCACATACGAAGTAAAAACAGAAAGAGCAAACGAGTGTAGGTTACTTTTTGTTCTGCATAGCAGGAATGTAGATGTCGAAAAATGAAAATGGATTTATATGGGTATTCTTATATATAAAGCCGCCCTTTATAAACTAAATATTCTAAAAACAATAAATTCAATTATATATTATAAACAATGATCTGTAAAAAAATAGAATAAAAGACATATTAAAATGTGAAGGTTTATCACATCTTAACATGTCTCTTTTATACATGATTGTATTTTTCACATTATTAAGCTTCTTTTGCAGATTATTTGACTCCTACCATACCTCTATTTTTGAAGTGTAAATTGAGAAACAATCTTTTTCAATCCACCTGCTATACTGTGAAGTTGTTCGATTGCAACAGAAATCGTTTGAACGGACTCTTCCTGCTGACGAATAGATTCTTTTACCGCATCGGTGCGATCAGATGATCTTTGTGCAATGTGTGCCATTTCTTCTGCAGAAGCAGAAATTTCCTCACTGCTCGCAGCCATTTCATCCGTAGACATAGATACAGTTTGAATTTGAGCAGATACTTGCTGAACGTTTTCCGTAATTTTCCCAAATACTTCTTCCGTACGCATCACTACTTTTGTGCCTTGTTGTACCTCATGGTCTACTTTCCCCATCATGTCTACTGTATGATTCGTTGCTTCCATTACCTGAGCAACAAGTTGTTCGATTTGTTTTGCAGAATCACTGGATTGCTCTGCTAACTTTCTTACTTCATCTGCAACAATAGCAAATCCTCTTCCGCTTTCCCCCGCACGAGCTGCCTCAATTGCAGCATTTAATGCTAGTAAATTAATTTGCGATGTAATTCCCTGTATGACATCAATAATTTTCACAATCTCTTCTGATTGTTCTTTCATATCCCCTACTTGTCTAACACCCATTTGCACGGATCCTTGAATCGTATCCATTTGTTTAATCATTTGTTTCATTAGTTTGTTTCCTGTCTCTGCGTCTAATGCAGAATGAGAAGATAGCTCATTTACTGACGCAGATGTATCAACGATCCCCTGCATTTCATGCGTTAATTCTTCCATCGCACATGCAGTTTGCTCAGTTGCTTTCTTTTGACTATCAGCGCCACTTGCAACCTCTTTAATATCTATTGTAATTTGCTTAGCTGCATGATTTGATGTTTCTGATGCAGAAACTACTTCATCCGCATGATGGGATAAAAGTTGAATATTATTTTCAACTTCTTGCATATTTCCCCTTAATCCCGCAATCATTTCATTAAAATCTTTTACTAATACACCTAATTCATCTTTTGCTTTATAATCCCCGTATACAGTTAAGTCTCCCTCTTTTGCTCTTCCCATCATACTACTTACAGTTTGCAAAGGACTGACTATCAACTTACTAATGATATAACTTAATATACAAATAAAAATGATACTAGCTGCCACAATTATAATAAAAGTAGTAATTGAGCGTTCAATCATTTTTTTGGAATCATTAAATACTTTATCAGCTAAATCAGAAACATATTTCTCTAAATCTATCGTATGACCCGCTAGCTCGACTCCTTTTGGTTTTAATTCTTTTTGAAATTCATTTATCATTTGAGAGTCATTTGTTACTCTTGCTTTCCCAAACAAATTTTTATATGTATCCATATAATCTGGTAAAACCTTTTTCATTCTTTGAAACAATTCATCTTCTTGTTTACTCAAATTAAAACCATCATCATATTCTTTCAATAAAGATGCATATTCCTTAAGATCTTTTTCAATATTTGTAATACTCTCTTTTCTTTTCTCACTCTGCTCTTGTGAAGTTGTTATGAATTCTAATAAATTATATTCCAATGAATTTTGTGTACGAAGCATACTTTCCAATAAAACAGCGGAATATTGATAGTCATCCACAACAACCTCTGTATCATGTTTTATTTGTTTCATAGAATTGATAGCTAACCAACTCGTCATGATTAAGCCTAAAACAGCCAAGGAAATAAGTGTTAATAATTTATATTTCACCTTTAAATTTTTTAAATATCCCACAACTTCACCTCTATCTCTCTATATATAGATTTTTTAAATTTTATAGTTTATTATTTACAAAATCAGCATAAAAATCAATGAGAAATATTACCAGAAGTAAACTTTTATTACCATAAATAAAGAAGCAGCACAATTGCTGCTTCTCATTTTTGTTGTTTCTCATATTCTTCAAATGTGTGAATTCTTTCAAAAATTGGCGGATGCGTATATAAGAAGAATTTTACTAATGCAGGTGGATTCACTTGGCTTAAGCTTGTTTTCGATAAATATTGAAATGTTTTCACACCTGACTTTCCATCTTTCGTCATGTTTAATGCATATTGATCAGCCGCACGTTCTTCTATACGAGATACATAGTTTGATGCCGGACTTACCGCAAAAGATAATATAGAAGAAATGAGAAAAAACAAAGGAATGATAGAGAAACATGCTAACTTGGATATTTGTAATGTATCTCCCCATTTCCTGAGGCACATATTGATAATACGACTAATGAGATACATGCCCACAAAGGTTAAAACGATATAACTTGCTACGCCCCAATATATATGTTTCATCACATAATGTCCTATTTCATGAGCCATTATAAATAAAATCTCTTTATCTTTTAATTGTTGAAGTGTTGTATCCCACATTACAATGCGAGTATTACGGCCAATTCCTGTTACATACGCATTTAACGCGTTCGTTTTTTCCGACATGTTTACTTCATATACGTGTTCAGCTGGAATATCCGCTTGATCTGCAAGTGCTAAAATTTTCGTTTCTAATTCTTTATTTTTCAGCGTAGAGAAGTCGTGGTAGAGCGGATCAATTAAAACCGGCTGCACGAACGTTAAAAAAATCGTAAACGGTACAGATAGCGCCCATCCAGCTAACCACCATCTCTTAGGAAACTTTCGAATCAGCCATAACAGAACCGAAACAATAAGCAGCATGATTACGTAATTTACCCAGAAATCAATGACATGATCTTTTATCCAGCTCGGTGTTGTCTGCGTTGAAATCCCGTAATCAATCGATACTTTATGTCCAATCCACTGCATCGGTAATGAAAGAGCTGTTGTAAGTAGTGATAAGTAAAATAAATAAATCGCAATCTGCAAAACCCGTACTTTTGTCGTATCCTTTGACCATTTTTCAAAACGCTTTGATACACCTAAAACAAGAACAAACAATAAAATAATCCATTCTAGAGGCGTTGCTAAAAAAAAGAGTAAATTTTTCACCTGCGAGTAATTTTGACTTAGTGTAAGCTCCTTCGCATTCATAAATGTTTGCGGATCAGCACTCGTTCCTTTATACATATCCGGAATGATCTCATGATTCCATCCAAATAAATACCAATATATAAAGAACGCAAAACCAACGTACAAAAAAAGCGACCAACCAATCACTTTCCTCACGGTATTCCCTCCTCTATGCTGCCTGTCTATTATTATTGTAGGTTCATACCTTCTAAAATAGAACAAGCTAATACAGAGAATTGTCATGGAACTTTCAATCTCTTTTCGTTAATTTTCTGATTTTTCTTATAAAATAAATTTGGGAGGCGATTAGAAGATGAAAAAAATTTATGTAACTTTTACATTAGGTTTAATCATTGTAATTAGTATTGGCATTTATTATTTTACAGACTATCGTAAAGCTTCAGCTGAAATACCCCGCGGCATCGTTATGGAAGATATAAATGGCTCTACCGTCTCTTTCGATAACTTACCTAAAAAATTAAAACTTGTAGAATTTATATACACAAAATGTCCCGACATTTGTCCAGTCACTACATACAAAATGAAACATTTACGTGATGAGTTAGAAAAAGAAAATCTCTTCGGGAAAAAGATTGAATTTATTACAATTACAATTGACCCCAAATTTGATACAAAAGAGGTATTAACTACATATTCGAACACCTTTGAAATGAAAAAAACAAAAGGTTGGCACTTACTACGCGGCGATGTAGATGAAACGAAAAAACTAGCAGATACATTTAACTTTCAATACCGCGACCCTGGAAGCGGGCTTTATATTCATACTTCTAACTCTTATTTACTTGATGAAAACGATCGATTAATTGAAGTATTTGGTATGGGAGAACGTGGGTTTAATAGTGAAAAAGTGCTTGAAAAAATTAAAAAGGCAATGTAAAAAACTCTTCTAGGCGCGAAGAGTTTTTTACATTTCTGTTTAAGATCGTATCTCTACGGTATCATGTCCACAATAAAACTGAAGTCCTGAAAGGAAAGTGAACTATATTTCATAATTCCTTGTACAGTTAAAAGGAGTACAAGACCGAGCACACATATATAATTAATGCCATCCTCACTTCTTTTTTCAACTACAATGCCACCGCCAATACATAATAGGCCTAGCAAATGAAGTGCTAAATAAACAAAAAAATAGGCCTCATCCCAGCGAAGAGCAACATTCACTGTCGTAATTATAATTATGCTAACCATAATCAAATAAAATAACTTATTTGATGGTAGTATTTCATTCATATAATCCTTCACATTCCTTTCTATATTTTTCCGTTATTTATCATTAATGTGATTTTTATAATTTTTCAGTATTTTCTAATAAACTCATCTCTACTACTCATCTAAAATATACATGTCACTATTAAAATGAAAAAACTATATAAATCCATTTTCATTTTTCGACATCTAACTCCCTGTTATGCAGAACAAAAAGTAACCTACACTCGTTTACTCGTTCTGTTTTTACCTCGCATGTGGCAGAAAAAGGCCCTGACCGCTTCTATGCATGGCCAGATGCTCTCGCCCATCTAAAAAGAGGGGGTTTATGTTGGTTTTTTAATGGATGTATATATATAAATCCATTTTCATTTTTCGTCATCTACATTCCTGCTATGCAGAATATAAAGTAACCTACACTCGTTTGCTCGTTCTGTTTTTACTTCGCATGTGGCTGAAAAAGGCCCTGACCGCTTCTATGCATGGCCAGATGCTCTCTCCCATCTAAAAAGAGGGAGTTTATGTCGGTTTTTAATGGATGTATATATAAATCATTACCAGATCTCTCTCACTTTGCTTGTATATATTATCGGTGCATCTTTACTCATATAACGGCGATTGATAAACAAAAAGATGAGTACTAAATTTAATCCAATCATAAAAATAATAAGCCCTGTAACGAATGTAGTATGATTGGAAAACTCTGCAAAACTTATCATCCTTTCTTTACTAACGATAAAAGATGTAATAAGTACAGTCGCATTATTTAGCATGTGGATGCTAATTGGCATAAGTAAGCTTTTTGAACGAATATATACAATTGACAATACGATACTAAACACAGCAGCACTAAGAAACTCAACGTGCAAACATCCAAAAAGAAGAGCTACACCTATCATCCCTTTTCCTGTACCCCATTTCGCTGCAAAGCGTTGAAACAGAAATCCCCTAAACACAAATTCACCTATAATAGGAGCTACGAATACAATCATTACAAATTGATAGATGTATCCCCCTGTATGGCCTATGACAGGCTCATACAACGTATTCATTATAAAATCCGGTGTAATCCACGCGAAGCTATACATATACAAAATAAGGTATCCATAACTAAAAAGGCATAACATAGCTGTAATCATGAAAACTTGTAACAAGTTAAATGAACCTCTTTTATTAATAAATGAAGTAAATGGAACATGATACCTTCTATATTCATACCATAGCCAAATGGATGGAAGTATGTAAAATACAAGTAGACTTGTAACGAAAGAAATTGGTAGATGAAAAGTATTTTCTAGCAATTGCTTACTATTATGTTCTATACAAATAAGTAGTGCAAATACAATCAAAAAATATCTAGCTCGCATCGAATGAAACGGATTCACACTCTTCTCCTCCCCTACGTTACTTTAATCATATCATCTCAATCTTAATTTCTAAGTAAGAAAATCTTAAAATTTCCTTAAAAATTCCATAAGTTACAAGAAAATGTTATGATATTCGGTGAAAATAGGGGGGGATTTTATTTTGTATCATGCAAATATTTTACTTGTCGATGACGAAACAGCAATTTTGCAACTATTAACTACTATTCTACAAAAAGAAGGATTTTCTCATATTACAACTGCTACATCCGCTGAAGAGGCTTTATTGCTTGTTGAGCAAAATCATTATGATCTAATGATTCTAGATGTAATGCTTCCTGGGCAATCTGGTTTCGATATTTGTCCGATTATTCGCAAAAAAACGGATTGTCCAATCTTTTTCTTAACAGCAAAAACATCTGATTTAGATAAAGTATCTGGATTCTTATACGGTGCAGATGACTATATTACAAAGCCATTCAATCCATTAGAGGTTGTTGCTCGTATGAAAGCACAACTTCGAAGACATATGAAACAAACTACAAAACCTGTGAAAGAAAAATATTTTAATTCATTCGGAAGATTTCAAGTCGATAAACATGCAGCAGAATTACAAGTCGATGGGAAAATCGTTGAATGTTCAGCTCAGCTTTTTCAGCTGCTACTCTTTTTTTGTGAACATCCTAATTACGTATTTTCCAAAGAAGAAATATACGAAAAGGTTTGGGGTGCTCCTGCCTACGATGGGGATGATAATACAGTTATGGTCCATATCCGAAAGCTGCGTGAAAAAATCGAGCTAGATCCAAGTAATCCACAGTACATAAAAACCGTCCGTGGTCTTGGCTATAAATTCGTTGCAAAGTAGGTAGTAAATATGAATTTAAGTAGAAGACTTATTATCCAGTTTATCATGCAGCACATTTTCGTCTTGTTTACTTTACTAATTGCAGTATTAATTGCTTTTGCTTACTTAGTTTATCTCATTGGTACTACATTATACGAACCTAACATCCCAAATTCTGATAATTTCACAATCTCTCAATATATATCTTCAGAAGATGGTCAGATTACATTGCAATCTGATGTAAAAAAAATAATTACAGATAAAAATGACTGGCTCCAAATTGTAGATGATAACGGAAAAGTTCTTTATCACTTCAACACACCAGATAATGTCCCTAAATCTTATACAAAGACATCTTTAGTCGCATATTTACAGCATCATATACAGAGCCCTTATAAATTTACTTACTGGGAAATTGAACTAAAAGAAAAAAAGGCACTCGTTATTTATGGTGGAGTGATGAAAAGTAGTACGATACTACAAAAACTTAAACAAAACCATCCTTCTCAAGTAGTAGATAATTTTGCATTAACGGAACAAGAAAAGAATCTACTTTCTAAGGAAAAGGCACTATTACAAATATTCAACACAAATGGAGAAGAAGTTTTTTCATATCCAAGTGAAAAGAAAAAAACACTTTCAGCAATACAGACAACACTTTCTGAAAAAGAACCATGGAACCATAAGGAAAATATCTCTAGTTTCTATAATTCAGATAGCGGCCTTCTCTTTGTCATAACAGTTAAAAACGATCATTACTATCCCGATGATGAAACAGAAACCGTATTTGCAAAAAAATTTTTCACAGGATTCGCCCTCATTGTTCTCATCGTATTTGTTTACTTAGTCATTCTTTCTATTTGGTATGGAAGAAAATTTGGGAAACCGCTATTACATACAATGCGTTGGCTCAAAAATATAGCCAGCGGAAAATATGAAGAACCTGTAAACAAAAAAGGGAAAGCTGTTCGCTTCCGGCGCTCAGGTAAAGAAAAATGGTCATTCCGTCTGTTTAAAGATGTGACCAACGCTTTAGAGCACCTTTCCGTTACCCTTAAAAAGAATGAATCTATGCGAAAAGTGATTCAGCAAACACGAGAAGAATGGATTACCGGTCTCACGCATGATTTGAAAACACCACTCAGCTCCATTTATGGTTATTCTCTCTTATTAGAATCTAAGCAATATAACTGGACTGATAGTGACATTCAAGAATTTGGCCGCGTGATGAAAGAAAAATCACAATATATGACAACGCTAATTGACGACTTAAGTTTAACTTACCAGTTAAAAAATAATGCACTTCCTACGCAGCTCGTTACTATGGAGATTAACCAATTTGTCCAAAAAGTCTTATTACAGTTCATTAACAATCCAACTCTTCAAAATCAAAATATTGAATTTGTTCCGAGCTCTAATAAAATTTATTACGCTATTGAGGAGAAGTGGTTCCAGCGCATCATTGAAAACTTATTAGCAAACGCTGTGAAACATAATAATGAAACAACAAAAGTAATTGTAAAGCTCGCACAAAATGCAAACTCATTTACACTTTCTATTTCAGATAATGGAAAAGGGATGGACGAAAAAACGAAAGAACTATTATTCGAACGATATTACCGCGGAACAAATACAGAAGAAAGCAATGCAGGAACAGGACTTGGTCTAGCTATTACAAAACAGCTTGTCCTTGCTCATAAAGGTAGCATTTCTATTGAAAGTGAACTTGGAAAAGGAACGACAATTATTATCATATTCCCGCTCTCCTAACAAAAAGAGACCTTCCTAGTATACCAATCTAGGAAGGTCTTTTTCTATTTCCCCACTAATACAAATACATTCTCATCCGGTGCCTCCATCACGGCCACATGCCCTGATTCTGTTTGAAACGGTTCACGGATCCATTTTACATCTCTATTTTCTTTCAAACGCTCATATGTTTCACAAACATCTTCTACCAATATTTCTACTTCCATGAAATCAATATTTGGATGATCGCTTAGCACTAACTCCGAGCTATGTTTATCTGGAAATTTCAATCCTATTAACGTCCACACTCTATCATTTTCTAAATTTCTCTCTACAATCCAGTTTTGTTTCAGGCCCATTGATTTATAAAACGAAACAGATTTCTCTATATCCTTTGTATGTATCGATACGCATTCTAACTTTTTAAACATACTCCCATTTCTCCCTTTATATAGAAGAGCGAATCATTTTTTATGATTCGCTCCTTTTTTTATTGTTTCTTCTGCACCGGCAACCAAAGTTCAATTTGAGCAAATTCGCTCTTATCTTCATGACAACGTTCATCATATAACTCAAACTCTACCACTCCAGCATGTTCATATCCTGAATGCGGGAACCATTCTGAGAAGACTGCATTCCAAGTTTGCTGAATTGATGCGACCATATCTTTGTGAGGTACTTTTGGTGTTGTAAATACAGCGTATGTTGCTTCTGGGAATGTACGCTTCGTAAGTTCACTTGGCATATTCTCAAAGTCTGTAACCTCCATTCCGATAATATAAGTAAAATCTCCTGTTTCTAAATTAAAATCTGTGCACATCCCAAGCTCTACATATTGACTTGTATCTTTACGATTTGGAATGTTATCCGCTAGATTTTTTTGTAAATAACGATCCCAAAATACCGGAATGTCTTTGAGATTTTTCTCCTCTTTACTAGACGTCTTCATTTCATATCCAGCAACTAAAAACGCTGGCTTGTTCACAATACGAAATTCCATCTGTATTCCCCCTAAATATGGATTCAACTTCCTCTGTTTCACATTCACTTTGTAATACATCGGCGTTTTTATTTCTTGCTTTCGATACGCACTTGGCGTCATTTGAAACAATTTTTTAAAGGCTCTAGTGAACGTTTCATGAGATTGAAAGCCATGCTCTAATGCAATATCAATAATTTTTTCGTCTGTATGAGAAAGCTGATAAGCTGCCCGAGCTAGCCTCCTCTTACGAACATACTCCATTACAGTGTCACCAACCATCGCCTGAAACACGCGGTGAAAATGATATTCTGAAAACCCTGCAATATGAGCTAAATTACGTAACGTTTGTTTTTCCATTACATCTTCTTCAATATAATCAATTGCCTTTTGAATTTGCGTTTCATAACTTTCCATCTCTGTTCACCCGCCCTATATGTATTATGATAAAAGAAAGCGCTATTCGTTTCTTGACGTTTTTTGCTTTTATCCCGCCATTTGCGGGAAGTAAGGCCTTGTAAAAAGTTAGGCGCGGGATAAAGAATCTCCCGCCGATTAAAATTTTACTGTATTTTACAAAAAAGAGTGAAACTTATCCAAATAGCACTTCATGATAAGAAAAGCAGCTACCAATGGCAACTGCTTTTCTTATTTATTCAAACGTAACCTCTATCTGGATAATCTCTGACCGACTTCCAAGTCTAAGCGGCGGCCCCCAAAATCCAAATCCTGAGGAAACAATGGCGTGAAATGCACCTTTTTGTACGTATCCCCAATCTAGTTCATACATGCGTTTCGTAATGATATGATTCGGCGCCATTTGTCCACGGTGGGTGTGACCTGATAATAGTAAATCTACACCTGATTCTGCTGCTTGTTTTAGTTCAAATGGCTGATGATCCATTGCGATAACAGGAAGTGATTGATCTACTGTACTCATTAGCTCTTCAAAACTTTGACGATCTCGCTCTGTTTTATCCCTTCTTCCAACGAGATAAAAACTGTCTTCAATTGTAATGACTTCATCTAAAAGAATATGAACGTCAATCTTATCCATCTCTTGTAGAAATTCAGGGATAGCTCTACCGTAATATTCATGGTTTCCTAGTACACCGTATACGCCTAATGGAGCTTTCATTTGTTTCATAATTTGTCCCATGTTTTTCTGAATAAACACTCGTGGATGATCGTCAATTATATCTCCAGGTAATAAAATAATGTCAGGTTCCATTTCGTTTACATGATGGACTAGCCTTTTTAAATGAGAAACGCCAGATAGTTTACCGAAATGCATGTCAGAAGCCATCGCAATACGTAAGCTTTTACGCCCTTCCACTTTTTTCGGTATATGTACATCATACTTTCGAACGACTGGACTATACGCATTATACATCCCGTAACCGAAAATAAATAGAAATAGAATGAAAACAACAGTCCCTGTCCAAATAATAGCTGTCTCTGCCTGAACGGATAACAATTGTAAAATAAACACCGTTAAATCAGCTAGTGGCAATAGTATAAGCGCGTATTGTATCACTGCAAACCAATAGGAACCAATTGTTCTTAACAAAGGAAGAAACTTAAACACTTGAACAAGTAAATAAGCATATGAGAATAAACCTACCAGTAAAGCATAATATCCCCATGATTCCCAGCCAAAGAGCGTCCGCAGCCACACCCAGCCATTCCATCCGATGTAAAACATCAGTACTGTGTATACAATAAAAATAGTACCCATATTGAAATATCGAAGACTTTTCACAACAGACCTCCTCTTCTATTTCTCTTATTATAACTTGACATCCATTTATAATGTAAATATTACGCACCTGTAACTATGTTCATTTTAGGGGTAATTCTGTTTTGTTAGCTTGATGGGCATGGGGGAGCATCAGGATTATGCGAATTTACAACGTTAAGGAAATTTCAATATAAAAAGCCTAATTTCTCAATTTAATGTTAAGAAATTAGGCCTTTTTCATTACTCTATTAAAATACCCGATTGTGAAGGTTAAATATATTATACAAAAACTTCCGACATACCTTCCTACCGCATTTTTTAAAACTGGATATTTTGAAAAAGTGAAATGGTCAGAATTAGTGTTGATAAAATACCTGCAGACATTAAAGTTATTATTTTTCGTCCGTTTTTCTCTTTATTATTCTTTTTTGAAGATTTTACAATCTCTCGGGACACCGCACTCCATATAACTATAGATACTAAGGCTACTATGGAAATAATATCTGTAGACATATTTGATACCTCCTTAATTTATGATTTGTCTGAATTTTAGCATACATTATTCCGTTAAGGGTACGATTGTTGAACAAAGATTAACCATTATTCTTTAAATAAACTGCCAGTTTAAGTATAAACCCTACTAATCTCAATAGGGTAAAGTCTATTGGTACATAATCAAATCACAGTTAAATTAGGACTCCATAATGTCTCATAAGACTTGTATCAAAACGCTTATCGTTGCAAATCAATCTCCGAAAATGATGTGATATTTGCAGCGAAATAGGAAGATAGATATTTGGTCATTAAAAACGGCACCCCAATTATTAGTTACGTCTAACCATTGGGGTACCGTTCATTTTGGGAATTCCTTTTGTTTCATGTATGCATAAAACCTATTTTACGTTTAATAAATACGACCCATTTTTATTTTCATATTTATAGACATGCAAATAATATTTCCCTGGTTTCGCATTATATTCTCCTTTAATGGTATTACCATCATTTTTCCCATATGCTACAATGTTTTCTAAATCTGATTCATGATAAAGTGTCCATGTCATTCCAATTTGTTTTTCATTTAATACGGAAATATCTATATTTTGCGGTGAATTAATCGTAAAAGTATAGATATCTGACTTATCATTGTCGTTAAGATTTCCTTCAATAATCGTATTGAGATCTATTGGATTTGCCTGTGTATCTTCGTTATTTGGCTCTTGTTCTCGCGGGTTTTTTGAAGTTGAGTCTTCTCCATTTGGTTGAAATCCTAATTTTAACAATATAGCTTTTAAATCTGGTAAAACACCAATTCTATCGTAAGATGGTTCTCCAGATTGTGTTCCTGTGTTCGGATTACTTAAGATGTCTCTTAACTCACTTGGTTTATAAGGTTTACCCAAATGCTCCTTAGCAATACTTTGTATGGAAACGGCTGCACCAGCAATAATTGGTGAGGCGCTCGATGTACCATTAAAGCTAGACGTATATAAATTTTTAGCACTTCTACTTGGGTCCGCAGAAGTTGTATCTACATTTTGCCCCCATCCATATACATCAATTCGACTGCCGTAGTTTGAAAACCATGAACGTCCGTGAGGGACAGTTGATAAAGCAGCTCCGACTATGATTGCCCCTGAATCTTTAAAATCTTTGCTATTACGATTTAAGACTTTTTTTCCATCTTTATCTTTAAATTCATCTAAGTCATTCCAGCCATTTGCTCCGGCCTCGATGATTACGATTCCTTTATCCGTTCCAGTGCGAATCGCATCAAATACATCTGGTTGCACTTCAACCGGTAAATATTTATCACGATATCCTTCATAAGCTGATTGTGCCTCTAACAATAAAACATCACCGGCATTTAGATGATTTACAGCACTTAATATAGCATCCGCTTTGTTATTACTGCCGTCATCCCTAATTTGAGATACTACTTTTACTGTAGCTTTTGGTGCAATACCAATATTGCCGATTTGATTATCTTCCGCAGAAACAATTCCTAGAACTGACGTGCCGTGCCCAGCGTGAGCATCTGTATTTCTTCCGGATATAAGTTCGATATTTTGCTTTTCTAGATCTTCATGATTTAATAGCCAGCCATACTCCATATCTGCAAATGTTATACCTTTTCCATCGCCTCCCTTGATCCCCCAAGCATAAGGTGCATTAATACCGTATGGTGCCTCTTTTAGATATCCTTGGTTTTCGAATCTAGGGTCATCATAGGGATTAAGAAATAATTTTGGCATCTGTACTTCCGGTGGTGTTACATTTTCTGTTTCTTTCATGTATACATCCTCTATTAAAGATGATTGTTTTAATTTTTCTACTAATATTTCAGCTTGTTCATTTTTCGAAACTTGAATTACATAATAATTTAATAAGTTAGAAGATGAAGTATTATTATCGGTTTTAACATTTTCATTTAGATTTTGGATTTCTTTAGGGCTTACAGACGTAAATAAGCGTGTTAATGTTAAATCTGGGAATTCAGAAAAAAACTTTTCTAGTACTATATCATTTTTTTCATGTTTTATTCGCTTTTCTATACCATCCTCATACGGTAAATTCATCTCATTTTTAAACTTTACAATGATTTGCTTTTCTTCTTGTTTTTCTACATTAGATTCTTTTTGCTGTACTACTGAATTGTTTGAAGCAGCACTCACTATATAAGAAGTCTTTCCTAGTCCCGTAAAAGCGGTAATTGCTATTGTAGATACGAGCATTCCTTTTAAAATTTTCATTAATTTCCCCTCTACTTTTTCATTTTTAAACAGTTTCCTATAAAATATCGAAATAATTACGTACAAAGCTTTATACTAAATAAATTATAATGAGTATCTAAAAATATATCAATATATTTAAATATACAATATTTAATATTTATTTACATATATCCATTTTAATTTTCCAACACATAAGTCACTGCTACGTAAAACAATAGGGGACAAATCCTATCTCTCTAGCTAATTGCTCCGACATATATCGTTACAACTCTTTAGAAAACAATTCTAGTTCATCAAAAATCGATAAGTTCATATCAAAAAGGACACCCCTCGCTGATATTTCTACGTAAGGGTGTCCTTTTACATAATGATTTTTTAATGTTTTATTACCTATATAATATTATATGAGGAAATAATAATTAAATTTCATTTTCGAATATTATTACATTAACAAGCGTATTATTTTACTCCTACTTGTTCCCAAGCATTCGCCACAGCTTTATATGTCGCACTATTAACGCCATCGTAATCAGCTGCAGATTGCAATAAAGCAGCACGTGCTTTGCTAAAATTACTTGTTGGTGTTAGATATGTTGTTAAGGCACGGTAATAGATTTTTTCTGCTTTTTCTTTCCCAATAGCATTAATTGTTAAATAAGCAGCTTTATTTGGAATACCGCTATTGATATGTACGCCTCCATTATCTCCTTCTTCTGTTGCTGGTAAATATTGATAGTCTCTCATGTGAGCAGGTTGATCATATTTTTCAGGATTTGATAAGCTGCGAAGTGCATCTCCTGCAACTCCTGGCGTATATACAGCCTCTCCTAAATCCCAATTGGCTGGATCAACGAAATATCCAAATACATCAGAGAAAGATTCATTTAGTGCTCCAGATTGATTTACGTATTGAAGATTAGCTGAATATTCAGTTACCGCATGTGTTAGCTCATGTGCAACGACATCAAGTGAACCTGAAAGTGGTGCGAATTCAACACCATCGCCATCTCCATAAATCATTTGTTGACCATTCCAGTACGCATTATTATAGTTGTTCCCATAATGGACTGCAGAACGAATCGTTTTCCCTTTTCCATCAAAACTGTTGCGATTATGAACATTTTTATAATAATCATATACTTTGCCTGCATAAGCATGAGCATCAACCGCAGGAGCTTGGTCCTTATCTACCCAAACATTATCGTTATCGAATAAATAGTAATTCTTTGGATTATCTGCGTTGCTGTGATTAACTGTAAATGTCTCAATGACGCCACCATTCATCGGCTTTGTTGTGTCTTGTAAATAGTATTTTCCATATTGGCTGCTATAAGTTGTATTAAGATCTTTTCGATCACCAAATACCCCGTGGCCATAGCCTTTTTGCGGAGTATCTGCATCTGTAACTGCATTATATGAATCTACAATTGTTCCATCTTCTGCGTTTACATAGATTTGCCAGTTCGCTCCATAAGGCTTAATGAATTGTAATTGTACTTTATAAGTTAAATAATAATTCCCGTCTTTTTCATAAACAACTAAATCTGCGTTTTCATTTGTAGATTTTAAGTTTTCTTTCACTTGTTCTAATGGATTTCCACTTGTTTCTACTAATGTATCTTTTTTTGCAAGATTAATATGTTTCCATGCATTTGAAAGAGCTGTTTCTTTTGTAATCTTTGCTTTTGTGTTTTCTTTCAAACTATCTGCAGCAGCTGGATGTACGTCTCCATTTACTGTTGTTACTGTTCCATCACTCTTTGTATGAACAATGAATTGTGCACCATCAACTGGTACTTTATTGATAGATTGAATGTACACATAATGTTTCATCCCTAAATCATCTGATTTTACTTCTTTAAATGTTAAATCAGTCTGTGGATTGATTTTAAATAACTCTTTATTTTCTTCAAGGAACACTTTCACTTCTTTTTCTGTTTTCACCTTTTTATCAGATAGTTCTCCTGAAAGAAAGGATGGGTTCCCTTGTTCTTCATTCCACGTTTTTTGTATAACTTCCATTTTATCCAAAGCTTCTTGCTGTGATACTTGCTCTTCTGCAAAGGCAGTTGAAAATGGAGCACCTAAAACCATTCCGGTGGCTAGTAATGTAACGACTGTTTTTTTCATTCTTATTTCCCCTTTCACTATTCCCTTAAATAAAGATGCATCTCACTAAGTAGTATACAAACAATTGTATTATAATATATAGATTTATGCATAATTGCATATATTAACTTTTTACTAGTCTTTTTAATATATATAAATAATAATAAACCAATATTATTTTAATTGATTACTGAGATATCATCACATCCAAAATATCTTATCGTTCTCCCCTTCTCGATTAACAGCTTTACTAATTTTAGTTCTTTTAAAAAAAAACAACAAAAAAGCAACAAAAAAACGACATTTCTAAAAAATATGTCGTTTTTTGGCATTTTTTATTATAAGATATATAACGTAATATAAAGATTTAATAAGGATGTGGTTTAATGTCAATTCTAAAAAACACTAAAATTGGTACGAAGTTGAATACATTAATGATTACAGCTAGTATTGCATGTATTCTCTTATCCATTATAGGAGTTATCTCTTTAAAAAAAACGAGCGAAGCTTCTGCAACTATGTATGACGAAAGGTTACTTCCGATTTTTTGGATAGAATCTTTAGAATCTAATTTCTACGACCGCAATTGTAATTTCATGGAACTTATGATTACAACTGATGAAAAAAGAACCAAAGAATTAACAAATAATATAGCTCAAGTGCAAAAAGAAAACGATGAGTTATTAAAAAAATTCGAGTCTAAAATCCATTCACAAGAAGAAAGGGAATTATATGAGAATTTCCATAAAAACTTTCAAGAATACAGAACTCAACAGCAAGAAGCACAAAATTTAGCAGTAAACAATACAAATGAAGAAGCTTATGCTTATTATTTAAAAAACACTGAGCCCGCTATGCATAATGCAATTAAATCTATTCAAGAACTTGTGAAATATAATAGTAGCCAGGCTGAAAAGTTACAAAAAAATAGTACGGACGATGCACATACTATAATACTGACGTTTATTATTATTTCAGTTGTTGCGGCTGTAATTATTACATGTATTGGATATATCACTAAAATAGCCATTAAGCGTCCAATTACTTTATTAGAGCATGATATAGCACAAGTAGCGGATGGAAATTTAGTCATACGTACTTCCTATCAAGCAAATGATGAATTAGGAAATATTGTTACCTCTTTTAATAACATGTTAGATAATTTACAACAATTAATTGAAAAAATCCATGTAACGACATATGAAGTTACTTCCTCTACCGACAATATGTTACAAAATACAAAACAGGCATCTAAAATATCTCATGAAGCCGTTCAAACCATTAATGAAGTAAACAAACAAATAGAAGGACAAGTTACTAATATTCATGAAAGTTCAACAGCAATGAATGACCTAACAAATGGCGTTCAAACAGTAGCTGAATCAGCAGCAACTGTTGCTGAAGTATCTGTTGCTACAACAGACCGTGCAAATAACGGAAGTAAAGTAATTAAGCAATCTATTACGCAAATGAATAATGTACATGCAATTGTTGAAGAAACTTCTACAGTGATAGAACGTCTTATTATGCGTACACAACACATCGATAAAGCTTTAGACGCGATTACAAATATTGCGGAACAAACAAACCTGCTAGCTTTAAATGCCGCAATCGAAGCAGCACGTGCAGGAGAAAATGGAAAAGGTTTTGCAGTTGTTGCCGCTGAAGTGAGAGATTTAGCGGAACAATCGAAGCAATCCGCAAATGAAATTAATAATTTAATTAAAGCAATCCAACAAGATACAAAAGATACTGTTCAAATTATGAAAAAAGGACACGAAGAAGCTACACAAGGAAGAGATGCTGCTAATGAAGCAGACGAAGCCTTTTCAACAATCATGAAAGACATTCATAAGATAACACGCCAAATTCAAGAAGTATCAGCTACAACTGAGGAAATGTCTGCTGGAACTGAAGAAATTAACGCTTCACTATCAGCAGTATCAGAAACTTCTACAAAAGTAGCGAAAGATACAAATCAAACCGTACAAGCCATTCAAACACAAGCATCATCCATTACAGAAATAACAAATCAATCTATGCAAATAAGAAAAAAAACCGAGGAATTAGAAGGATTAATTTCCCAATTTAAAATTAAAGAATAAAAATTGTTTATAAATATAATTAAAAGTAAAAGACAATCAATTCACGGTTGTCTTTTATTTTTTATAATTTTTGGTTGATGGACATGCGGTAGCAACACAAGCAGTATTAGATTCTATTTTAATCTATTACTAAGATATCGTCACATCCAAAATATCTTATAGTTCTCCCCTTCTCAATTAACAGCTTTACTAATTTTAGTTCTTTTAAAAAGCAACAAAAAAACAACAAGAAAACAACAAAAAAACGACATTTCTAAAAAAATATGTCGTTTTTTGGTATTTTTTATTATAAGATGTATAACGTAATATGAAGATTTAAGAGGAGTGTGGTTAAATGTCAGTTCTAAAAAACAGTAAAATTGGTACGAAGTTGAATACATTAATGATTACAGCTAGTATTGCATGTATTCTCTTATCCATTATAGGAGTTATCTCTTTAAAGAAAACGAGCGAAGCTTCTGCAAGTATGTATGACGAAAGATTACTTCCAATTTTTTGGATAGAATCTGTAGAATCTAATTTCTACTACCGTAATTGTAATTTCATGGAGCTTATGCTTACAACTGATGAAAAAAGAAACAAAGAATTAGCAAATAATATAGCTCAAATGCAAAAAAGCAATGATGAGTTATTAAAAAAATTCGAGTCTAAGATCAGCTCACAAGAAGAAAAGCAATTATATGAGAATTTCCACAAAAACTTTCAAGAATACAGAGCTCAAGCGCAAGAAGCACAAAACTTAGCAGTAAACAATAAAAATGAAGAAGCTTATGCTTATTATTTGAAAAACACTGAGCCTGCGATGCAAAATGTAACTAAATCTATTCAAGAACTTGTAGAATATAATGGTAACCATGCAGAGCAATTACAAAAAAATAATACGAGCAGTGCACATACTACAATACTGATGTTTATTATTATTTCAGTTATTGCAACTGTAATTATTATATGTATTGGATATATTATTAAAATCGCTATTAAACGTCCGATTGATTTACTACAACATGATATGGCACAAGTAGCAGATGGAAATTTAGTAGTACGTACTTCCTATCAAGCAAATGATGAATTAGGAGCTATCGTTACTTCTTTTAATCACATGTTAGATAATTTACAACAATTAATTGAGAAAATACAAGTAACGACACACGAAGTTACTTCCTCTACCGACAATATGTTGCAGAATACAACACAGGCATCTAAAATATCTAACGAAGCCGTTCAAACCATTAATGAAGTAAATAAACAAATAGAAGGACAAGTTACTAGTATTCATGAAAGTTCAACAGCAATGAGTGACCTAACAAATGGCGTTCAAACAGTAGCTGAATCAGCAGCAACTGTTGCTGAAGTATCTGTTACCACAACAGATCGTGTAAATAATGGAAGTAAAGTAATCAAACAATCTATTACACAAATGAATAATGTGCATGCAATTGTTGAAGAAACTTCTACAGTGATAGAACGCCTTATTATGCGTACACAACACATCGATAAAGCTTTAGACGCGATTACGAACATTGCGGAACAAACAAACCTGCTTGCTTTAAATGCCGCAATCGAAGCAGCACGTGCAGGAGAAAACGGGAAAGGATTTGCAGTTGTTGCCGCTGAAGTGAGAGATTTAGCGGAACAATCCAAGCAATCCGCAAATGAAATTAATGATTTAATTAAATCCATCCAACAAGATACAAAAGATACGGTTCAAATCATGAGAAAAGGACACGAAGAAGCTACACAAGGAAGAGATGCTGCCAATGAGGCAGACGAAGCCTTTTCAACAATTATGAAAGACATTCATAAAATAACACGCCAAATCCAAGAAGTATCAGCTACAACAGAGGAAATGTCTGCTGGAACTGAAGAAATTAACGCTTCCCTATCAGTAGTATCAGAAACTTCTACAAAAGTAGCAAAAGATACAAATCAAACCGTACAAGCCATCCAAACACAAGCATCATCCATTACAGAAATAACAAATCAATCCATGCAAATAAAGAAAAAAATCGAAGAATTAGAAGGATTAATTTCCCGATTTAAAATTAAAGAATAAAAATCATTTATGAACATACTAAAAAGTAAAGGACAATCAATTCACGGTTGTCTTTTACTTTTTATAATTTTGGATTGATGGAATTACATCTTTTGACTTAATTTGAGATTTGCATCTGAACTATCTAAACTATTATTGGACTATATTTAATAAATATCACACGTAATACATATATAGGAGTGAAGAAAATGTTCCAGTTAAACAAAGGAGATAAAATAGGAGTTTTTTCACCATCATTGCCTGGTACATATACATCACCTACTAGATTCGAACGTTCCAAACAGTTTATGGAAAGTAAAGGGTTTATTATAGTTGATGGAAGTCTTACTGGAAAGTATGATGGTTATCGATCTGGGAGTATAAAAAATCGTGTTCAAGAGTTGAACCTATTCATTCGTAATCCAGAAATTAAGTGTATTATGTCGTCTGTTGGAGGAAGCAATTCGAATTCTTTACTTCCTTATTTAGATTACGAAGAAATAAAAAAACAGCCGAAAATTTTTGTTGGATACTCTGATGTTACCGCAATCTTATTAGGTATTTATGCTAAAACGGGTATGACAACATTTTATGGCCCGTCCTTAATTTCATCATTGGGAGAATTCCCTCCATATGTAAATGATACATTTTCATCCTTTGAAGATATGCTCATAAAAAATGAAGCACTTCCGTATGAATATCCTATATATCCTTTTTGGACAAATGAACAATTAAATTGGCAGACACAAAATCGTCCCAAAGCAAATTATCCGAATGAATGGGTTTGTGTAAAGGAAGGCGTAGCAACAGGGCGACTAATAGCTGGAAATTTGATGACAATGTTAAGTATATGGGGAAGTCCTTATATGCCTGTTATTCATAAGGGAGATATTTTAATGATTGAAGACTGTAAAAAAACAGCAGCGATCGTTGAAAAGCATTTTAGTTTCTTAAAAATAAACGGTATATTCGAAAAAGTTGGCGGTATAATTCTAGGAAAGCATGAACAATTTGACGATCAAGGAACAGGCTTAACGCCATATGATATTTTGCTTGAAGTAATCGGAGACACGAATATCCCAATCTTAGCGGATTTTGATTGCTGTCATACACATCCTATTGTCACAATGCCAATTGGAGCAACTATTGAATTAAATGCAACGCAGAAGACGGTTCGGATTTTGGAGTTTTAGTAAATTAACATTATTTTACTTATTTGAAGTTCAAAAAGCTAGCAACCTGCTAGCTTTTAAAGCATTTTTGTTATAAAGAATCTACATAATTTTTAGCTTCTATATAAATCCATTTTCATTTTTCGACATCTAAATCCCTGCTATGCAGAATACAAAGTAACCTATACTCGTTTGCTCATTCTGTTTTTACTTCGCATGTGGCAGAAAAAGGAACTGACCGCTTCTATGCATGGCCAGATCCTCGCTCCCACCTAAAAAGATGGGGTTTATGTCGTTTTTTAATTGATGTATATAGAGATCAGGAATTAAAGATTACTTCCCTTTCACTACACCTGCATTGCCTTCTCCTTCAAAGCCCTTCTCAATAATTTACCTGTTGTATTCTTTGGCAATTCTGTTAAAAACTCTATGCTCTTTGGTACTTTATATTTTGCAAGGTGTAAAGAACAATAACGCATTAGCTCTTCTTCTGTTACCGTTTCATGTTTTGGAACAACATAGGCACGTACAGCTTCTCCTAAGTTTTCATCAGGAACACCAATAACAACAACTTCTGCAACCGCCTCATGTTGATATAATACTTCTTCCACTTCACGAGGATATACGTTATAGCCACCTACAAGGACGATGTCTTTTTTACGATCAACAATGTAGAAATAACCTTCTTCATCCATCTTCGCTAAATCACCTGTATACAGCCATCCATCACGAAGCACTGCCGCTGTGTCTTCCGGTGCATTGTAATATCCTTTCATTACATTTGGCCCACGAACAATTAATTCGCCTACTTCACCTACAGGAACTTCTTCTCCAAGCTCATTAACAATTTTGTTTTCAACATGCAAAATATTCGTTCCAATCGAACCTGGTTTCCGCGGACGATCTAACGGATTAAAGCAAGTAACTGGTGAAGCTTCTGATAATCCATACCCTTCTGAGACAATAACACCAAATCGATTTTCAAAGTTTTTCAAAAGAGCAACAGGCATAGAAGCCCCGCCAGAAATGCATAATCGAAGTGTCTGAACATCCTCTGGAGTTGCCTCTTCATATAGATATAAATAATTATACATCGTTGGTACTCCGGCAAATATTGTTGGCCCATATGTACGACAAATACGAAATACTTCTTTTGGACTAAACTTTGGTAACATTAAAATCGTCGCACCGTTAATAATGGGCGCATTCACTGCAACTGTTAAACAAAATACATGGAACATTGGAAGTGCCGCAACAACGCGATCATCCGCAGTATATTGTAAATATGACGCGACATCTCCAGCATTACTATATAAGTTTTTATGTGTTAACATAGCGCCTTTTGGATGCCCTGTTGTGCCTGAAGTATATAAAATAACAGCCACATCTTCTTCATATAGCTCAGGGCCTTCATAAGATAGGTCACCGGTTCCTATAAGATTAGTAAACGTTTTCATTTTTTTAGTTTCTGTATGATTAAAATCTGATGAGGTTTCACATATGATGATATGTTCAAGAGAAGGTATTCTTGTTGTAAGAGATTGTATAATCGGTAGAAGGATGTCGAGTGTGATGATTGTTTTTACATCTCCATTTTGTAAAATGTAATGCATTTCGTCTGCTGTGTATATCGGATTAATAGGAATGACTGTTGCTCCTGTTTTCATTGTCCCATATAACCCAACTAAAAAATGTGGTGAATTCCCTACAATTAATGCAACATTCTCCCCTTTTCCAATGCCCATTTTTGCTAAATTACTAGAAAACCTAGTGACCATTTTGTTTAATTGGTCATACGAGACCGACTGATCCATAAATATATAAGCCGGTTTCTCTCCTTTCTTTTTTGCTGTTTCAGCCAAAGATTGAACGAGATTCACACAAACCCCACCTTTATAAAATTTAGAAAATTTAAAAATTCTAAATACATTATATTAAAAGAAAATTAAAGTAGCAAGTAACATTTAATTAATTGCATATAAAGTGAGACTTTAATCCGAGAGAGAGCTTTAGCTCTCTCTCGGATTATTAGTCGAACCAATCGGGCTTTTACGGGCAGTTTACCCCTCACCCGCTTTCTTTATTTTTGACTAAATTTCGATGCAGGGGTATTACTGCCCGTTAAAGCGGGATAAATGAGCATTCATTCATTTTTTTAATTTGAAGTTATATACATTGTTTTTATGCGTTTTCTTGTAACAAAATAAAAAACAGTCATACATACAATATGACTGTTTTTACCATTTAAAAGAATAACGATAAGAAATCTTCTGTTGTTATATTACCAAAGTAACGTTTTACATCTACATCTTCTAGAGCTGTAGCAAATGCTTCTTTGTCAAACTGTACTCCTGTTAAGTGTTCTTCAATATCATGAACATCTTCTACACCGAAGAAATCACCGTATACTTTACACTCAGTCACAGTTCCTTTTGTTACCTCTAAACGAACATCAACTTGTCCAACTGGGAAACGGTGTGAATGTTGTAAATTAAACTTCGGAGACTTCCCGTAGTTCCAGTCCCAATTACGGTAGCGTTCTTCAGAAATTTTATAAATCTCTTTCCAATCTGCTTCTGTTAGCTCGTATGTTGGAATTTCTGTTTCACCTTCAAAAATTGTCGCAAGAAGAAGTTGTTTAAACTCTTCTGTTGTCATCTTTTCGTTTAAAAATTCCGTAATGTTTGCCACGCGGCTACGGATTGATTTAATTCCTTTTGATTGAATCTTATCCATTTTCACTTTAAGCGCTGATACAACGTGATCAATTTCAGAATCAAACAATAATGTACCGTGACTAAACATGCGGCCCTTCGTCGAAAACTGTGCATTACCTGAGATTTTTCTACCTTCCGCTAAAATATCATTACGGCCGCTAAGCTCTGCTTTTACACCTAATTTTCCAAGCGCTTTTGTAACAGGCTCAGTGAATTTTTTAAAGTTATGAAAGCTATCCCCATCATCTTTCGTAATAAAGCTGAAGTTTAAGTTCCCTAAATCATGATATACAGCGCCTCCGCCTGATAAACGTCGTACAACATGAATTCCTTTTTCTTTTACATAATCAGCATTAATTTCTTCTACTGTGTTTTGGTTTTTTCCAATGATAATGGAGGGTTCATTAATATAGAACAATAAATATGTTTCGTTAATATCTAAATTTTTCACACAGTATTCTTCAATTGCTAAGTTAATTGTAGGATCTGTAATCCCTTTATTATCAATAAATAGCATCGTTTCACCTCATGACTTCCAAACGTAACCGCTATGCGCAAGCGTAATACGGCCGTCAAAAATTTGTTTTGCTTCTTCTACTAAATCAGATGTATTTCCTGCATGCGGAAGATGCGTTAACAGTAATTCCTTTACATTTGCACTCTTTGCAATGTCTGCCACTTCTGTACTATTCATATGCCCTGCTTTTGCAGCTTCCTGATGTGCATACATATTACATTCACAAATAAATAAATCAGCATCTTTTGTAAATGGAATGAATTCAGGAATGTAGCTGGAATCAGCACTATATACGATCACTTCATCACCCGCCGTAATACGCATCGCATAGCATATAACAGGGTGTACTGTTTTTAAAAATGAAATAGAGAACGGTCCAATCTGCAATATTTCTTCTGGATTATATACAATCCCTTTCGTATGCGGTGCATGTGTTAAGGACGCGAACCCTTGCACATCAAGTGCATGTCCATAAATCGGTAGTTCTGGTAATTGTCCTTTTGTCGCACTCGTAATTAACCTCGCATATTGCAATACTCCAATATCTGCAACATGGTCGTGATGATAGTGTGACAACAGAACTGCATCTATATCAGATGGTGTTATATATTTTTGCAGCTGTGCTAGTACACCGCTGCCACAGTCAACAAGTAAACGAAAACCATCGTGTTCAAACAAATACCCCGACGTTGCTTCTCCTACTTCTGGAAAGCCGCCCCAAAAGCCAACAACAGTCATTTTCATATGTATCCATCCTTTCTAAACCACTAGAAATGCAGTATTCTCACTTCACTGAGAAGGATTTTTACTTACATTCTTAACTATAATCCATTTCTTAAACTTTTTCATTATTTTTAAATTTGTTATAAAACAGTTATTGACTTTTGTTTTTTGTACTAATACAATGTTAGTAAGAAATGGAAATGGAGGGATTTACATGATTGATCAACCGATGGAATTTTTCAGAAATTTACCAACGAAAACTTGTGCACATTGCGGAAAGGAAATTGATGAACAGCACGAAGCGTACCATAATAAATGCGACGATTGCGTTCACGAAGAATAGCAGTTTGTAAGCATAAGAAAAACCTAGCAGACATCGTCTACTAGGCTAGTAACATCGTATTTTTCATCGTTGAACCTTTCACCAAGAGCTCCAATTCAAACTCATACAATTCTTTTTTACGATAATTTTTCGTATGGATTTTATCCATCATTAAATCAACAACTTTTCGAGCCATTTCACCAATTGGCTGTTCAATTGTTGTAATACCAGGCTCTGTAATTTGTGATAAAATTTGGTTATCAAAGCCAACTACAGCTAAATCATCAGGAATACTCCAGCTATGGCGTTTCGCTTCTGCGATAATTCCAGCTGCGACTTCATCTCCTCCTGCCAAAATAGCGGTAGGATTTTTTTTGTCCTTTAATACTTCATGGAATATTCTTTTTCCATCTTCCCACGAGAAAGCGTTTTCAAGAAAATCAATCGCTTCTACTTGTTTGCTCTTCTCAGTGATTGCACGTAAAAAGCCCATTTTTCGCTGTTGGCTCACTATTTTCGTTTCATTCCCACGACAAAAAATAAGGTTACAATAGCCCTGTTCTAGCACATGCTTCGCAGCTATGTAAGCCCCTTGTGCATGATCAAATTTAACCGTTGGAATGTTTGCTTCTTCAATATATTCATTACATAACACGATTGGACCGTGTTGTAAGTATGGCTCTACTTTCTCCCATGGATTCTCAAGTGAACATAGAATAATACCATCAACTTGTTTTGTTGATAACAGTTGTAAGTATTCCATCTCTTTTTCCGGTAAGTATCTTGTTTGGCAAATAATCAGTTTATATTTATGTTCAGAAGCAGCAATTTCAATTGCTTCAATAAATCTACTGAAAAAAGGATTTGTGATCCTTGGAACAAGCACCGCAATTGTTTCTGCTTTTTGTTTACGAAGTCTTCTTGCTGCAGAATTAGGAACGAAGCCTAAATGCTTCATTGCCAATTGAACCCTCTTTTTCTTATCGTCAGATACATACGGATGGTTGTTAATCACCCGAGAAACCGTTGTTCTTGATAACCCCGCTAATTTCGCCACGTCCTCGATCGTTGACACGAAATTCTCCCCCTTTGTATGAAAACGTTTTCTTAGATTGATTATATAGTATATTATTGGAAACTGCAATACGAGTTCAGATGATTTTACTATATTAATATTATACATAGGGAAAAGTCTGTTATTTGCAGGAAGATTTGACTCCTATTTAGAACTTCACAATAAGGATATTTATTACATATGAAGGATGATATTTCATGAATCGAACAGATCGTTTACTTTCTATTCTCATTGAATTACAGAGAAAACAAACCGTCACAGCTACAAGCTTAGCAGAAAAATTTGAGACGTGTAAAAGAACAATATATAGAGACATGCAAGCGCTGAGTGAATCAGGCGTTCCAATCTTTTCAATGCCTGGGCAAGGCTATTCTTTAATGGATGGTTATTTCTTGCCGCCCATTCAATTCAAACCAGAAGAAGCGGTAACTCTTCTATTAGGAAGTGATTATGTCGAACAAAATCTCGACTCAGCCTTTTCTATACATGCAAAATCTGCTAAAGAGAAATTAGAAGTAATCCTCCCTTCTGAACAGCAAAAGAAGGTTAAGGAGTTAAGAGGAACTTTCCGTTTCCTCTCCGGTACTTTCTCTCATCAAAGATTTGCTCAAGAACAACTAGAGAAACAGCTTCTTCTCTTACAAGAAGCTATTCAGAAACAACATTGTGTTTCTTTTTCTTATCGTAAACCGAATCAAAGTGAACAAAATAAACGTACGGTAAACCCTTATGGTTTAGTCAATATTTCAGGGATCTGGTACATTGTTGCTCATTGTCTACTTCGAAAACAAATACGCCATTTCCGTTTGGACCGCATGGACAACTTACAGCAAGAGCAAACGTGCTTTACGAAACCGGAGAACTTTTATTTACCAGACTATCAACCTGAAAATAATCGAACCATTATCATTCATTTATTATTTCCATCCCATATTGCACACAAAATTATTGAATCTCGCTACTTTTTTATAGATTCATATGAGCATAAAGATGATGGTTTTCATGTCGTTTTGAAATCGAGAAATATAGATGAAGTATTCCCGTGGGTGCTAAGCTGGGGAAGTCAAGTAGACGTGCTAGAACCAACTATTCTTTCTGAGAGAATTCGAGATGAGGCAAGAAAAATGCTGCAACTTTAATTTTTTCTTTCACTGCTGACATAATGGTGTCAACATCAATCATGTATAGTAACCCTTAAGAACAAAATCTTATATAGAAAAAGGAGTTAATACTATGAATACTACTGTCGCTTTAGAGAAATTTGAAAGTTTAGCAACGTCTTACATTAACGAACTAGAAAAATACACTCTTGAACAATTTAGAAGAAAGCCTTCTGAAGGAGAATGGTCTCTCGGGCAAATGTATAGTCATTTACTTGCTTCTGCACATATGCAATTACATGCTATCGCAAAGTGTGCAACTGATTCTACAACTGTAGATGGTCAAAAGACAGAAATGGGTGAAAAAGTATATGCACTGGAGGCTTTTCCTCCTATACAAATCAAAGTACCTGACCGTCCAGGATACACACCTGAAAACGAAGCGAATAAAGAAGGTGTGAAACAAGAATTGCTACAACTGATTAAACAAATGAAGGAAGTTGAACGAACGATTGCTTCTATTCCCAGCAACCGTAAAGTAGAGCACCCTGGATTTGGTTATTTAAATGCAACGGAGTGGTTTCAACTCATTTCTATGCATTTTGCACATCATCTTCGTCAGAAGGAACGATTGGAACAAAGTATTATTCTAAAATAAGTGGTACTTTATGAATAGAGATATAGTTGCTCGTTAATGTAAAGTAAAAAATGGCCTTTCGTTATCTATATATACATCCATTAAAAAACCGACATAAAACCCCCTCTTTTTAAATGGGAGAGAGCATCTGGCCATGCATAGAAGTGGTCAGGGCCTATTTCTGCCACATGCGAAGGAAAAACAGAAAGAGCATACGAGTGTAGGTTACTTTGTATTCTGCATAGCAGAGGTTTAGATGTCGAAAAATTAAAATGAATTTATATACGATAAAAAGCCCCTAAAAAAGAAAAAGAAGATCCCACCTACTATATAGGTGATTATCTTCTTTTTCTTTTCTGTATATCAATAAAGATTCTGTGATTTACTCAAAATAGGCGCTTTTTCAACGGCCTCTATTTTAGAAATCCTCTTTTTTCACTTGGAACAGAAGTAAATTAATACACTTACTTAAATATTAACTTGGCAATATTTATCCCGCATTAACAGACAGTACCAATCCTTTTAGGCTAAGTCCCCAGTTACTAACATAGAACGGTTTTGAAGGTCTTTGGAACGCAGACTATACCCGATTACTTTTTTCTTGTATTGTTTGATTACATCAACGTGATCGTCGTAACTGTACACAGAAAAACGAACATCGGTTTTTCCTTTCTTCGTATTAATAACTACTGGAGTCCCACTGGTCTGTGGAGGAAAATAATATTTCTCTAGAAATATCGCTTGGTTAAATTGATCAATGATTTGAGCTTTATCTTCACCTTCCATTTGTTTTCCGTCGATGGTTACAGTGACAGCCGTATCACTAAGTTTTGGATGCAATTCAAATTTGCTGGCAAACGATCTCACAACAGAACTTGGAAGACTCGTCACTATTATTTTAAGAACACCGACAATAATTAACATAACTATAAAATATGTCGTCATATTGTATCATCTCCGTTAATTAATATGATTACATTACTAATATTACCATAGTGGAAATGGTTATTTTTTGTACATTATGTGAAACTTCTATGACCTACTATATGAAAAGAGCCCCTGTTACTAAAAAACAGGGGTTTTCAAAACTTATAAATCCTTCCACTTCGTTCACTCTTCCCTCGAGTTCACACTGTAAATATTCTCATTTCTGTCCATGAATCCATGAAAAAAACAAGAGAAGGTATTCTCGATTGGAAACACATTGGTTGGATAATGAACCCCAATAATTTAGGGATTGCTGAAATGGTAAATCGGTATTTACCTGTTCTATTAGAAAAAGCGGAGGATTATTTATTGGAATATAAAGACGGTATAGTGATGCTTATAGAGTAAGAGGCTTTATATAATAGGTATTAATAAAGAGGAAAAAGATAAAGAAATTCCTAAACAATCCATTCATTAAATATCCATTAACTATAATTTCAGCTATAGTTATAATAAATTTAAAATATATTTAAATCATAATAAAAAGAAATACATATTAATAGCAAGGGAATGCTTGTATACTAATCTATACCGCATTCCCTTATTTTAATTGTATGTCCACTATATTTTTATTCTTCCTTTTCCAAAATAAAAAACTGATATCCGAATTTCTTAGTTTTCACCTCTTTCTGGATTCACTCCATTGTAATGCAAACTCCTCATTAAATTTCCAATATTCCCTTATTTTAATTGTATGTCCACTATATTTTTATTCTTCCTTTCCAAAATAAAAAACTGACATTCGAATTTCTTAGTTTTCACCTCTTTCTGGATTCACTTCATGGTAATGCAAACTCCTCATTAAATTTCCAATCTACTAGCTGTTGCCCCCCTCCTTGCAAACCATAATAAATTTTAAAATAGTGATCCAACTGTTTATAAAAACAACAAATCAAATTTTTTACAAAAGAAAACAATTTGGATAAAAACAGGTTGTTTTCTTTTATAGGATAGAACAAAGAAAGAGTGAAAAAGCAATACACAAACATGTAAATCACATGGAGTAAACAAATCTATAAGACTAAAAATTCAGAAAATTTAATCGATAAGGGTTTTCGTTTACTCTTTCTTTGTTATTATGAGTTTAACATTAAAAATAGCATAAATCAACAAAAAATAACAAAATTCTTATAATTTCGTCATTTTATTTATCTCCATCTAATTTCAACTTTGGGTCACGTCCCGAAAATGCTGATTTACAACGTTAAGCTCATTTCTCAATATGAAATTCTCCTTTTCACAACGTTAACATATTTGAGACAAGTCATATGGGACATTAAGAATCCTTTATTTTCAATAATTCACATTCATCTCAATAAGGTCTACTCTATTGGGACTAACTAAGGACATTGATATACAAGACTTCTTATCTACTGTTATCACACAAGGTTTAGAAATATACGAAAAAGCCAAGGCCTTCTTGAAAAAGCGCTTGGCTGCTTGTTTATCTCTTGATTTACTTAGATATAGGTTTCATCGACTCTCCATGGGTCATTTGTTGATTTAAAGTGATATCGTACTTTCTCTTCTAATTGAGGTCAATATGTTTATTATGGAGATAAGTGTACTTATCAATATGATTGATATAGTTTATTTTAAAAAAGGAGGATTTATATTGAAAAGAAAGTTCATAATAATCGCCATTATATATGTATTCATGACTAATGCTGCAATTGTTCCAAATGATAACAGAACGATAAAGATCATTACATATCTTTTATAATTATGACCAAGTTGTCCCTTTAGTCATTTTTTTATAATATAAAAAGGATTATCTTAGTTTGACAATCCTTTCAGTAAATAAAGTTCAAATAATTCTGCAATTCTTTCTTTTTCTAATGGTTCATGATTTTTTTCCCAATCGAAAATAAGTGATACATATAGTCGCAGCATAATAAATGCTGTGATTTCTGGGTCGCATTTACTAATCTCGCCTTTTTCAATTGCGCTTTCCAAATAGGATTGAATAAAAGATACAATTTCAACATCTACTTGTTGCATAACTTCTTGTACTTCTTTCGTTCCCATATCTCGCTCTTCTTGAATCAGTTTAATCATAAGCTGATGTTCTTTTCTAAATTCTAAGATGCTGTATAATGCTCTATGTACATTTTCAAAAAATGAAACATCTGAACGAATTGCTTCTTTTGCAACTTGCTTCATTTCTGTAATTAAATTAGAAATAATTTCTCCGAATAATTCTTCTTTATTTTTGAAAAAAGTATAAATTGTTCCTTTTCCTACATTCGCTAATTTCGCAACTTGATCCATTGTCGTCGCCTTATAACCAAATGCCGAAAAAGACTTTGTTGCAGCTTCAATAATAGAACGCTTTCGATCTACCGCCACATCTTCACCTCCAAAAAATGACCAATTGGATAATACAGTCAATTAGTACATATTTGATATTACCACAGTCTTCCATTCTATACAAGTTCTCTTTTTAGTTATTCCCATTATAAAATTTTCCAGTCCATCAACATAATACTGTCATAGTGTATCAGAAAAAACAGTGAAAAGAAAAAGCATTCCTACATATTCTGCTATCGGTATTACAATATCAAGTATAATCCTACTCGTATCAAGTAGCTTAATTTTTTTCATTCCATCTATGCTATTTCTATTAATTTTCTCTCTCATTACTATACACATATTAACAATACGAAATGGATATCATCTTTACGGTAAGATACACATTCATCATCATATAGTAAGAGGTCGTATTTCTTTCATAATTATACTATTTTACATCATTTAGGCTTCTACTTTTATTTTAAGAAGAAGCACGATAGAACTCTAAAAATAAAACGGTGTTCTTAAGATACACATCTTAAGAACACCGTCCTTTATTTCGACATAGAAAGCAGTATCTTCTCCATTTCTTTCTTGTTTAAATCATCATCAATTGTTTCTTTGTATTCAGCTTCATCTCTAGTAAAAATACCATTAACTATCACAATTTGATAGGCACTATTCTTTCCACTTTTAGAGACAAACATCTTCATACCTTTTAATTTACTACGACTATCAGAAGGCGGCGTAACAAAGAGCATTTGATTCCCTTCTAATTCATAATTTTTCATATTGTCTTTCCAAGGAAGTATTTGATGAAGCGGGTCCTTATTCTCCGTATAAACCCTTGATTGATAAATTGTATAGCCATATTTCCCTTTCCTATATTCTGATTTAACAACTAATTCTATATCCCTCCCAAAATATGAATCCGCCCATTCTTTCTTCAGTTCATAGCCATCAACCGTATAAGTCGGTTTCTTAATTGGAAACTTAACATGATTTTGCGCTTCGTCTACAGTATATGTTAAAGATTCAGCTACCCTATCTTCAAATGGTTTTGATTTCTTATCTATAACAGTTAATTTTTCATTATCAGCTTGACTCAAACGCTCCCGTTTAAATTCTTTTGTATCCCCGTCATAATTCTCCTGTACATTTTTCTTGACCATTGCTTTTTTCTGAATATCACGAGTTTCCTTGAACCATTGTACGTACTGTTCAAATTCCTCTTTTGTTAAACATTTTTCAGCCAAATACAAAAAATCCGTATCCCTTTTATACGACCGTATTGACATGCCCCACTCTCTACTTGCATTTTCTGGTGTACCTAGTATTGTTTCTATAGCATTTTCAAAAGCCTCTTTAGATTGTTCCTTCTTTTCTATCGCTTGCCCCTTCTTCCTTTCCTCTCCTTCCGTTGTGCTCGCATTTAGTAAAGAAACAGACGCAACAGCAACGATCGCAATTACTCCAAGTGCAGACAGGCGATATGATTTCTTTTTGAATTTCTTGATCATCAGAATTCTCCTTTTTAGCGTACGTTTATTTCTACTTAAATTAGCTAGACTTGGTGCTTGATAATAGCTTGAATAATGTTCTAAAAGAGTAATAATTGTATGTCCATATGCGATTTGTTCCTCTGAATCTATAAAGGTAAGCGCAAATGCATCGCAGGCTAGTTCTTGATCTTCCCGCATACATGAATAGGCATACCAAAGAATTGGGTTAAACCAATTTAAGATAAGTAAAACGTACATCAGCCAATTCGCCGTGACATCTCTTCGTTTAATATGTGCTAACTCATGATAGAAAATATATTGGAGTTGCTTCTCATTAAGTACTTTCATATGTTTACCTGACAATAGTACCCTTGGGCGAAAAAGGCCAAATACAGTTGGACTTGGAATTTTCCCAGCTAGCTGCAATGGAATTTGCTGCTTAATGGCCATCGACTTCCGACAGTTCTCAAATATCCTAACGATTTTTTCATCTGTAATATTAGGTTGTTTTTTTATGTAATTGTGTAACCGTCCATTCATAATGAAAGTTACAATCGCTAATATACTAGCTCCTAACAGCCAAATATACATAGCAATTTTATAAACTGAAAATGTAGTATCTTTTTCTTTTTTATTCTCGTATGTTTGTTCACTCTCTTTCGCAGCATGTACTGAACGAGATACCGAGTAATCCTCTTTTGTACTTACTGTATTATTTTCCTGTACAGCCTCTTGTGACGTTGCAGGAGAAGGAGTTTTTTGAAAAACCTCAGAAACGCCAGAGCTATATGAAAGAAGCGAATAAATACTATAAGAACTATCCGGTGACCACGGCAGGATAAGCCTTACAATCAGTATCATCCACAGCATATATTGCCATCTAGGAGTTAACTTATTTCTAAGCACAACTTTGACACATAAGATGATGCCAACTAATATACTCGCCATAAGCGATGTTTCTATCAACCAATCAAAGAAGCGGGGAAGATAGATATTTACAACCATATCTATCTTCATGATCTACCTTTC
Source organism: Bacillus sp. NPDC094106 (assembly GCF_044764345.1). Taxonomy (NCBI): domain Bacteria; kingdom Bacillati; phylum Bacillota; class Bacilli; order Caryophanales; family Bacillaceae; genus Bacillus; species Bacillus sp. NPDC094106. The sequence goes on from NZ_JBIWHY010000003.1 coordinate 57,883, forward strand.
CTCTCGTTCTCTTCTGTCTTTTCATCCAAAATACGTTTCAGCTCATTAATATCTTCTGAAGATAGTTTTTCTTCTTTTAAGAAATTCACAAGTAATGGTTTGAATGCTGCACCGCAGAAACGCTTAAGTAAAGATTTTGTTTCTACTTGCAAGTAATTATCTTGTGATACTAACGGATAATAGGCATACATACGTCCTTTATCTTGATGATAAGAAACCGCTTCCTTTTGAACCAATCGATTAATAAGTGTTCGAATGGTCTTCGGTTTCCAATCCATTGTTGTCTCCAGCTCTTCAATGATCTCATTTGCTGTTTGGGGAGATTTTGACCAAAGAACTTTCATAATTTCTAATTCAGCTTCAGATATTTTAGGTAATTTATTTGTCATAGTATGTTCCACCTCTTGTATTACATTTGTAATCTACAATATAAGATTACAAATGTAATACTGTATTGTCAACCATATTTTAGAAATAAAATTGCTATATAAAATCCATTTTAATGTCTCGACATCTAAATCCCGGCTATGCAGAATAAACAGTAGCCTACACTCGTTTGCTCTTTCTGTTTTTCCTTCGCATGTGGCAGAAAAAGGCCCTGACCGCTTCTATGTATGGCCAGATGCTCTCTCCCATCTAAAAAGAGGGGTTTTTTGTCGGTTTTTTAATTGATGTATATATACTTTTTTTAATTATCAAATGAAAAAACAAGAAAATATTTACAATTAATAGTAATATAGAACATAGATACATTCATTAAAGTAGTGGGGGCTATTTCAATCATGATGCGTGCACTAAGTTTAAATATAAAGCAAGCTTTTTTAAATCATGTTTCCGTAAGTTTCTTATGCAGTATGTTCGTTCTTATTTTCATTTATCACTATTACTACGTCTTACAATATGTAGGTGTCATACCAAACGAACTTTTAACAACATCGTATAAATGGATTGGCTTTCGTGATGATGAAATGGATGTTTATTTATTATTAATGCCTATTATCGCTTCTATACCATTTAGTACAAGTTATAACGCTGATAAATCAGATGGCTTTAAACCATTTATAAGCAAAGAGATTCCTATGTTCTCTTATCTATGTACAAAATATATTGTTACTTTTTTTTGCGGTGGACTTCTTTATATCTTTCCGTTCCTGCTGTCCTTATTACTTTGTAAACTGACAATCCCAGATGGCATTCCATCATTAACCTCGGGTATTATAAACACCAATGGTATGTTTGCATCATTGTATTATGATTCTCCTATCGATTATATATCTATATATATTGTTATTAACTTTCTATTTGCTGGTTTAATGGCCGTTTTAGGTTTAGCTGCCTCTATATGGTCACAAAAAGATTACATGGCCATTTTATTTCCGTTTACTGTTAGTTCGCTTCCCTATGTAGTTTTAAATATGATATTTCCTACAGTTGGCGGAGCACCTATTCATTTATATGATCCGAAACAACCACTGCAAGGAATGTCACCTTACGTTCTAACTGTACAATGTACGTTATTTGGGATCATTAGTCTATTTATGTATATAAAGGGCGTACAAAAAGATAAAAAAATATATGTGCGCAGACTTCAAAAAAGAATGAGATGCAAAGAAGCTATTGGAAAATCAATTGATCTATAACATAAAAAGCATCCTTATGCGTTAAGGATGCTTTTTATTATTGCATAACGAATTCTGTTTCCGATATTCTTTCTAAATGAGCTAATACATGCTTTACGGCTGCCTCACCTTGGTCAATACAATCAGGAAGACCAGTACCTGCATAAGAGCAACCTGCTAGATAAATACCTGGTAATTCTTGCTCCATAAATGCGGTTAATTTTTTCATTCGCTCTTTATGCCCTACTGTATATTGTGGCATTGCATCTTTCCAGCGGCTTACAACAGTAAAGTCTGGATCAGCTGTAATATCCATTGTTTTTTGTAAATCTTCTAATATAAATTGAACAATTTCTTCATCCGTTTGTTCTACGACTGCTTCATCACCAGGACGTCCAACATAGCAACGAAGCAATACTTTTCCTTCCGGTGTTGTATGCGGCCACTTCTTATGTGTCCACGTACAGGCGGTGATTGTAAAGTCACTATTTCGAGATACAACGAAGCCCGTACCATTAATATCACGCTTAATTGCTTCTTTCGGAAAAGCTAACGCCACATTCGCAACTGATGTGGATGGAATATTACGGAAGAAACGAAACTGCTTATACTGAGCAAACATAGATGGCAATACTTTATGTGACGCCGCAACTACGATAGCGTCTGCTTCAATCTCTTTTCCATTACTAAGAGTAATCGCATAGCCATCGCCAAGTTTTGCAACTTTTTCAATGCGCGTTCCCTTCATAACACTGCTATTATCAAGCTTCTCCTCGATTGCTTCAGTCAAGGATTCTAGCCCTTGTTCTAATGTTAAAAAGATTCCTTTTGGCTTTACATCCTTTTTCTGTTTCGGTGATAACGTACGCATACCAAGTGAAATACTACGATATTTCTGCTCAACTTGATAAAATTGCGGGAATGTCGCCATTAAACTCATTTGATCGACATCCCCTGCATAAATACCAGATAGCAACGGTTCAATTAAGTTTTCAACCACTTCATTTCCTAAACGACGACGGAAAAATTGACCAAGCGATTGATCAGAAACTGGTCTTGAACGCGGTAATACAAAATCAAAACCAGCCCTTAATTTACCAATTGGAGAGAACAATCCTGAAAATAGAAACGGGGTAATTTGCGTTGGAATTCCCATCATTGATCCGCTCGGCATCTTATGTAATCGGTTGTTCACCAGAACAAATGACTTACCAGTTGCATTATTTACAAGTTGATCTCCAATTCCTAAGTCTCTGATTAATCTAGCTGCACTTTCTTTTCTTTCTAAGAAAGAATCTGGACCACGCTCAATTGTAAATCCATCTTTTCGAACGGTTTGAATTTTCCCTCCAAGTTTGCCCGATGCTTCTATTAACAATGTATCAATCGGCAATCCTTTTTCGCGAATTTCTTTTTGTAAGTAATACGCTGTTGTTAAGCCTGTAATTCCGCCACCGATGATAACAACTTTCTTCTTCAAAACGTCCCCTCCTTCCCCAAGGTATTACAAAATTTCTGCTTGTTTCTTTAAAACGACATCTGCTAAACAAGAAATAAACGCTTCTGATGCATTTGGCATTTCTGGGCGATAATATTTTGCTCCGATTTCTTCTGTAACAACTTTACATTCAACATCATTGTCGTATAACACTTCTAAATGTTCAGCAACAAATCCAACTGGTGCATATACAAACGAATTGTAACCATACTTTTCATGTAACTCTCTCGTTAAGTCTTGTACATCCGGCCCAATCCATGGATCTGGTGTATTTCCCGCACTTTGCCAACCAACCGCATAATTTCGAACTTCTGCACCGCGTGCAATATAATCCGCTGTCTCATGTAACTGTTCTGGATACGGATCACCTAACGCAATAATCTTCTCTGGCAAACTATGTGCAGACACAATTAAAACTGTTTTTTCACGTTCCGCTTCTGTCATGTCATCGTATATTTTTTTCACTTCATCTACCCAATATTGAATAAATTTCGGTTCTTTGTACCAACTATCAATACCATGAATTGTTAAATTCCCGAATTTCTCCGCTTCTTCTTGTGCTCGTCCGATATATGATTTCACACTAAAAGTAGAATAGTGAGGAGCCAGAACAAGGGCAATTGCCTCTTCAATTCCATCATTATGCATAGCTTGTACAGCATCCTCAATAAAAGGTTCAATATGCTTTAAACCGAGATACATATGAAATTCCACGTGATCCTGCATTTCATTTAAACGCTTTTCTAATTTTTTTGCCTGTTCTAACGTAATAGTAGCTAAAGGAGAAATACCACCAATCGCACGATAACGTTCTGTTAGGTCCTCTAACATTTCAGGACTTGGCTTTCGTCCTCTACGAATATGCGTGTAATAACGTTCAATATCTTCTTCTTTATATGGAGTTCCGTATGCCATTACAAGCAAACCCATTTTCTTTTTCATACACTTGTTCTCCTTTACTTTGCTAACCATCCTTTAGAATACTCATGAATAAATGCCGTTAAGCGTTTTAATGTATCTGGATTTACCTCTGGGAATACACCATGACCTAGATTAAATACATAACCAGGTTGCTTCATTCCTTGCTCTAAAATACCTTTCACATGTTCTTCAATAACAGGCCAAGGTGCAAGTAATAGAGACGGGTCCATATTTCCTTGTACAGCTTTATGAATACCGCGTGCACGCGCTTCTTCAATTGGCAGGCGCCAATCTAACCCTACTACATCAAGAGGTAAATCATTCCACTCATTCGCTAAATGGCCTGCACCAACACCGTGCATAATCATCGGAACGCCCATTTCACGAATTTCTGCAAAAATACGCTCCATTGCTGGTTTAATAAACAGACGATAGTCTGCTACATTTACTGTTCCAACCCAAGAATCAAAGATTTGAACTGCTTTTGCTCCTGCGTTAATTTGCGCTTTTACATATGCAACGACCATATCCGCTAGCTTATCCATTAAAGCAAACCAAGCTTTTGGCTCTGCATACATAAATGCCTTCGTTTTGTGATAGTTGCGAGAAGGTCCCCCTTCAATCATATAACTCGCTAATGTAAATGGCGCTCCCGAAAACCCAATTAATGGCACATCTAACATTTCTGATGTTAATAAACGAATTGTATCTAATATATATGGTACATCCTCTTCCGGATGAATTTCTCCAAGTTTTTCCACATCTTGTAACGAACGAATTGGATTGTCAATCACTGGTCCAATTCCAGATTTAATTTCCACATCAACACCAATCGCTGGAAGCGGTGACATAATATCTTTATAAAGAATCGCCGCATCTACATTGTATTGATCAACTGGAAGCTTTGTAACATAAGCACATAACTCTGGGTTATGTGTGATTTCAAATAAAGAATACTTTTCTTTTATTTTTCTATATTCAGGCTGTGAACGACCAGCTTGTCGCATATACCATGCTGGTACATATTCTGTTCGTTCCCCAATACATGCTTTTAAAAATGTCTCATTTATAGTTCTTCCCAAGACCCTTGCTCCCTTCCTTACTCACACTTCTAACGAATCCTATCCTATATTTATCTTTTTTTACTATACAGGTTGTAAAAACAAAATGCATAGCATTATGTACGTTGTTCATGAAATTGACACAAACGTTCGTAAAACCGCTTACTATTTTCACAACATTCATATTATATCATAAGCAAAACTACGGTTTAGCTACTTTTGTCTTTTCTCCTTCTTGGTTTGTTTGCGGGTTATATGGAACAACATAAAAGCTTGGTTTAGAGAATATATTCGTAAATTTGTCTTCATACTCGCCAATTCCTGTTACTGTTCCAACATGAGTATGGACTCCTTTCTCAACCTTATAGATTCGATATATAACCCTTTTATCTGAAAGCGGTGTCCAACTTAGTTTCGTGGTAAATAAACCAAAAGGGCTAAAAGATAATTTCGCCTCTATATTTTCAATTTTACTTAAGCGGATTGGCTTACCAATTGTTTCAACACCTTTTGGCTGCTTAAACTTCATATTATCTTGTATATTTGCCTTCGTTAAAATCTTTTTAAATAGCACTGTTGCGGATAGCTTTCCATCTTGTAATTGATGTTCTTTGTCCGTACGATCATATCCAATCCAGACAGCACCTACTAAACTCGGAGTGTATCCAACAAACCAAACATCTCTGGCACCTCCACTTTGATTTGAAATTGACGTCGTACCTGTCTTCCCAGCTAATGCTCCGCTATATATACCTGCTTTGGCTGTCCCTTCTTCTACAACACCTTCTAACATTTTTGTCATATACCACGCTGTTTGCTTTGAAAAAATTTTCGTTTCACCTTTAGGTGATTCTCCAATTACTGCTCCGTGCCGATCCAATACCTTTTCAATAACATGCGGCTCAATAATCTTTCCATTCGCTAAAAAAGCACGATACATCTTAACAAGTTCAAATGGAGAAACCCCTTCTTTTAATCCACCAAGCGCCATACTTAAACCAGAATCTGCAATGTGAATATTCCCCTTCTCTAAATATTGCTTCCCTTCCTCCGCCCCGAGTTCATGCAATAAGGACACAGCTGGTACATTTGCTGATTCTAAGAGTGCATCATACATCGTTACTTCTTTTGTATACTTATGATTATAATTTCGGGGTTCATATCCATCAAAGGCGGTTTGCTCATTTGTTAATACGGAATACGGATTATATTTTTTTGTCTCTAGCGCTGGTGCGTATACAATAAGCGGCTTTAAGACAGAACCTGGCTGCCTTTTCGCAAATACTCTATTGAATCCTCTTGGAACATACTCTCTTCCACCAATTGCGGCTTTAATTCCTCCCGTCGCATTATCCATCAATAAAAACGCACCTTGTACTCCGTTGTCTTTACCTGGGAAATTCCGGGCATCTTGAAATTGGTCATAGGCTACTTTTTGAATTTTTTCATCCATCGATACAACAAATGTATAGCCCCCGCGGAGAACTTCTTGATGTGACAAACCATATACACGCGCCGCCTCATCTATCACCATATCTACATATGGCATATAAGCAAGTTCCCGCTCATCTAAATTTTTATAAAGAGCAATTGTTTTCCCTTGATAGCGAACGCTTTCCTCCGCTGATACATACCCTTGTTTATGCATAAGAGACAGCACTACATCACGACGTTCCTTGCTCTTTTCTGGATGCAGAAATGGAGAATACCCATTTGGCGCTTTCGGAAGCCCCGCAAGCATCGCTCCTTCTTCAACTGTCAATTGTTCTACATTTTTATTAAAATACAATTTTGCCGCTGCCTGAATTCCATAGGCGCCATGACCGAAATAAATATGGTTCATATACATTTCAAGAAGCTGCGCTTTCGTGTATTTTTGTTCTAATTGGAGGGCTATCGCTACTTCTTTTAATTTACGTGTAAATGTTTTTTCATGAGTTAAAAAAACATTTTTGACTAGTTGCTGCGTAATTGTACTACCGCCCTCTACCTTCTCTCTCGCTAAAATGTCTTTATACAATGCGCGAAATACAGAAGGATAGTCAATTCCATAATGCTCATAAAACCTAGCGTCTTCTACAGCTATAAATGCTTGTTGCACATACTTTGGAATCTGCTCAATCGGTACAAGCTCCCTATTTTCTACATATAACTTTGTAATTTCTTTCCCTTGCTGATCAACGATACGTGATGAAGAGTGGAAAACCAGCTGCTTTTCATCCATCATATAACTGCCAGCTAACACAATGAGTTTATAGAGTACAATCGCAACTACAAGCACTGCCACGCCGCTTATTACAGTCCACTTTATTTTCCTCATGCATCGCCCTTCTTTCCAAATGATGGTATATTTATTATTTGAAAAAGAATCAGCTTTATGTACATAATCTTCGAAGTTTTTTACAAGAGCTGATATAATGAAAGCAAATTGATAAAGGAGGCATTACAAATGAAAGCAATTATTTCATACGAAACACCTCTCGAACAACCACATTTCACTGCAAAAAATGATGAAAAAAATATGTTTTATAAAGAAAATACCGAGGAAACTGTAGCTGGCTCACTTGGGTATGACGTGTTAGATGCAGTTGGAGAATTTAAAGGACAACCTGGATTCATTGTTTGTAACAATATTTCTGTTACAGAAGAAGGTCGTCCCGTTTTTGAAAATCGTTTTAAAAACCGTGCAGGGCTTATTGAAAACGAGCCTGGCTTCCAAGCGATCCGTGTTCTACGCCCATTAAGTGACGATACATATGTCATTATGACAATGTGGGAAACGGAACAAAACTTCAAAGATTGGACAGAATCACAATCATTTGAACATGCACATAAAAAACGCCCTGCACAAACGAATGCAGAGCCGCAAAAAAGCATTTTTTCAAGACCATCTTTTGTAACGACATTTGATGTACAGGCATAAAAAAGATCACCCTTTTACGAAAGGGTGATCTTTTTATTTTTTTGCTTAAACCAATCATGTATCGCTTCTGCATCATGCATCGTTGTATGTTTCAACTCGTAATGATGTCCGTGCTCTGATGCAGCAATAATAAATATATATGTGCATAACTTGTCTTTACGCTGGAAGAACGTTTGCGTCTTCGATAATGATTGTATATGCCTTCTACGAATTAAACCTGTCCGCTTTCCAATGCCTCTAGATACAATTGTCAGCTGTTCACCATGTAATGCATAGCCACCAGCTGTAAACGATATGTAACCTAACCATGTCAAGAAAACAAATAACGGAAGTAATACTAGCAGTGCAATATATTTCTCAAAGTATATTGCTGCTCCTGCGATTGGGATTGTTAAAATAATAAAGAAGATCCAACTTCTACGTAAGTAACGCCTTAATGCCGTCTTGGGTAACCCGATAAGACTTGTTTCCATTTTGTAAGGAAGTTCTAACTGCTCTAGTAATCCCGTTACATGTGCTTTTTTCATAAGAGGATGTATCGTTACACTTTTCTCCCCTTTTTCAGCATTTTGAATGACTTCTACATGAATAGAACAATAACCTAACCATTCACGTAACAACGTTTCTTTTATTGTAATCCCTTGAATACGATGTGTTTTTAGCACAACTTCTTTTCTCTCAAAAAGCCCTTGTGAAATCCGTATTTCATTATTTTTTCGGTATATAGTAAAATTAGCATGCTTCATTGCATAGCGAATCGTTGATAAGACCCACGATAAAACAAGTAATACTGCAGCACCATATATCCAAGTGGAAACAGCAAAATCAAAATTCTTCACATATTTTTCCGCTTTTTCTATCATCCATTGTGGAGCATAGTCATGTGCTTTTGAAGAAATAAACAATAGTACAGAGAACACAATTCCAAATTCACCAGAAGTGATAGAAGCAAAGATAATTTCTTTCCATGTTAATTTGTATTCGGATGATTTCGGTTCTTCTTGTGAAATAGAATCTGTTATCTCTTCCTGATTTTCTCTTTTTACAGCGGTTTCCTCATTCAATAGAGAAATAAGTGCTTTTGCCTCTTCAAGAGTTACACCAGCTAAACTTACTTCTGGTTCCTTCCCCCCGCCTGCTGTTTCAATTTTTAGTCTCGTTAATCCTAATAATTGATATAAAACATTCGAACTTGTATTTATCGTTTGTACACGCTCTTTATTTAAGTAACTCTCTTTTTTCACAAACATCCCTTGTTTTATATGCAGTATATTGTCTTTTACCCAATATACTTTGTAATACCAATGTATGATAGCAAATAAAATGGTTACAACAAAAACCGCAATCGGGATCATATACCAAAAAGAAAACTTCCCTTTTAAACTAATTAAAGGAATAATCCCTGGTAATAGATGAGAGAGTTTTAATTCTAGTAAAATTGTGATCGGATGTTGCCTCTTATACATCCTCATCACTCACCTTCGCGAGTTCTCCAATTTGGCGCTTTAATCGCTCAGCTTCCCTCATTGGTAAGCCTGGAATACTATGAGAAGTAGCCGCAGTAGAGATTTTTAATTCTGCTAATCCGTGTTTTCTCATAATTGGACCTTGCTCAATTGTTACGTGCTGTACACGTATCATTGGAACTAATACACGTTTTACCATAAACATACCATGTTGAATCTCAATCTCTTCTTCATTTAGTTGATAACTATGATAACGTTGACGTAATTTAGGGAATATAAAATAATCAAATGGTATATACACAATTGCCCCGATGAAAAGTACGCAAAAAAGCCACTCCCACCAATTAAACTTAATCATACATACAAAATACGCAATAACAACAAGGAGCTCAATTCCTGTCTCAATCAAAGCATGAATTTTCCAAACTTTGACCATATCGGGATGAATTTCATTTTCCAATGGCTGCATTTTATCACTCCAAATCTAAAAATCTAATATATGAATTCTCTCATTCTATCATCTTACAGAAAATTACATATAAATAGAAGTATTTTTTACTAAGATTCTTTCTTTTCATCATCTTTCTTCTCTGGAATGAAATAACCGAACCAAATGAACCAAATAAGACCAATGCATGCTGTCCATCCCTTCTCACCATGAAATGCATCCATTACGTCCGGAAACTTATACACGCCAATTAACCCAAGAAAACCAAGCCACCAATCTTTGCGAAATTTCATCTTTCCCCCTCCTTCCTACCAATTACTTAATCCTATCTATATATCCATTTTGATTTCTAACATATAAGTCACTGCTATGAATAACAAAAGGTGACCTGCACTCGTTTTCTCTTTTTGTTTTCACTTGGCATGGGGCAGGAAAAAGATCTGACCGATTCGATGCATGGCCGGATGCTCTCTCCCAAAAAAGGGTTTATTTCGGTTTTTCAATTTATATTTATCTACTTACTCACACATTCTTTACATTTTTAATTCACATGTCTCTTTATATAAATCCGTTTTAATTTTTCAACATCTAGATCCCTGCTATGCAGAATAAAAAGTACCCTGCACTCGTTTTCTCTTTCTGTTTTTACTTCGCATGTGGCAGAAAAAGGCCCTAACCGCTTCTATGCATAGCCAGATGCTCTCTCCCAAAAAAGGGTTTATTTCGGTTTTTCAATTTATATTTATCTACTTACTCACACATTCTTTACATTTTTAATTCACATGTCTCTTTATATAAATCCGTTTTAATTTTTCAACATCTAGATCCCTGCTATGCAGAATAAAAAGTACCCTGCACTCGTTTTCTCTTTCTGTTTTTACTTCGCATGTGGCAGAAAAAGGCCCTGACCGCTTCTATGCATGGCCAGATGCTCTCTCCCACCTAAAAAGAGGGGCTTTATGTCGGTTTTTTAATTGATGAATTGTAATTGATAAAAAGCGAAAGAAAAGCTCTCACAAAATGTGAAAGCTTTTATCAAATCGATACTCCCTTTTGCTGAAGTAACCGCATGCGATAACAATTCATCGTCGTTTCTCCAAGCCGTTGCAATAGTTGATAGTTTGCGTATGCGCCAACCGGGGCACCAATCACTGGTACAAGCTGGAGCATCTTTGCTAAATCGATATAATCACGATATTCTTGCTGAAATTTTTCCCAGTCCATATGATTTTCTTTCTGCGTGTCCCATGTTTCAATTGCTTTCCATATTTTTTTACGATAATCATCACTTGAAAAAGCAAGTTGAAATATGTGGAGAATAAAAAGCCTCTCTTCTTCTTTACTCGTATCAAATCCATAAACAGTAGCTGCATCGAATAAAAATTTAATTTTAATGCTAAGTAAAAGAGGAAAATCTGCAAGACCGAGGAGAAACCCACCAGCTCCAGTCCCTGCACCTTCTGCTGCCCCAATCTTTTTATATTCATCCATTTTCTTCATAACTTCTTCATCTCTTCTTTCGAGCGACCAATTTGTTTCTTTTAACCTTGGTTTGATAAAGTTAGATCCTATACTAATACCTTGGACCATCTTTTTAATTGTTTCCGTCAATACATTTTGCACTTTTTCCGGAATCAATTGTTGCACTTTCGTTTGCACCTTTTTGGAAAGCCGCGTCATCATAGAAGAGTTTTTCATGATTGTAAGTTTCCACTGCTGCACTTCTTTTATGACCTTCTTTTCATAATCAGTCATAAATTCATTCCTTTCAATTTAAACGTTCAATACGTTTTGCACCATATTGATAGACAAAACCAATACTGAATAGGATGCTGACAGCAAATACAACACAAGTCATGATCATATCTTTTGTTGCCAAAGCAAATACGATTGTAAATACAATACTACCTATACATAAAATGGCCTTTAAAAGGCTAAGGAAATCCTTTTTCTTTTCTTCTATAGCCACTGGATATAGATCAAGCCAAACTTTCAGGCGGTGATGCTTCCAAAGGCTTAATAATTGGTAACCAATTAAATATAAGAATACGATACTTACAATGAAACGCCCGTATAAAAACGGTATAAAGTAAAGAATGACACCGCCAATAGCAAGTAAGCGAATATATAATCCAAAATAATTACCCGATCTTAAAAAGGTACGTGTATACAAATATAAATATGTGCGTTTTTCACCAACTATCGAAAGCACAAAATCAAGCCACTTTCTGCGTGATACTCGTTCTTTTAATGCTGGTACATCAACAAACATATTCGCAATTCGGTACAGGAGCATCATTTTCTTTCCTTCTTCAGCAATTAAGTATTCCCAGTTTATCGGTTTTCCTTTTACTTTTTGGTGCATCACACCAATATATATAACCATAACAAGAAGAATAACGCCCATATAAATGACTGGCGTACGTTCTACGAGGAAATACACAAATAATCCGTTACAGATGAAACGAATGAACCAATCAGCTCGCTGCACACTTTGGTCTGTTAAAAATGATTTTTCCCATGTTACAAATAAATTCCAAGCTTTGACTAAAACAAGCGCGGCCACAATCCATATGTAAGTCCCGCCTGTTTGCTTCATTTGCTGGAAGTATAACGGGGCAAGTGCAGCCGCTGTAATTGCTATCACATATAGCTGAATCATAAATGTAAAGAGAAATGCCTTCGTAAAGTACGGCTTTAATTTTTTTTCAACTGGAAGCAAGTACACGAGATCGGCTTCTTTTAATAATGTTTGAATAGATCCTGTCGTTAATACAAGCCCCAGCAAAACTGCCATAACGAGCGCGGCCGGAAACGAAGGTGTTAACGTTTGTAACCATTGCTGATAATAATACGCACCGGCTCCGATGATGAATACGAAAATAAATTTCAAATGGTCATTAAACACATATTTACTATATGTACGAACTTCTTTTAAAAAATGCTTGAATCTTTCTTTCCATAATACGCTGCTATTCATAATCTTCTTCCTTTGTTAACGCAATATAAATGTCATCTAGCGTTGCACCAGGCATATGAAATTGTGACTGCAATTCAGATAATGTTCCTTTCGCCCTTACTTCACCTTGATGTAAAATAATAAAGGAATCACAGTAGCGCTCTGCTGTCGCCAAAATATGAGTACTCATTAAAATACCAGCACCGCTCTTTTTCATCTTGTCCATCATTTGAAGTAATGACTGAATCGCCAATGGATCTAATCCAACAAAAGGCTCGTCAACAATATAAAGCGACGGTTCAACAAGGAACGCACTCATAATCATCACTTTTTGTTTCATCCCTTTCGAAAAGTGAGAGGGAAACCATTTCAAACGATTCTTCATTCGAAATTCTTGTAATAATTGTCCAACACGCTCTTCATATTCTTTTTCATCTATACCATATGCCATCGCTGTTAACTTTAAATGCTCTTCTAACGTTAATTCATCATATAATACAGGTGTTTCAGGAATGAATGAGAAACTAGAGCGATATGCGGTCATATCTTCTCGAATCGTTTTCCCGTTAATTGTAACACTGCCCTTTTTCGGTTCCATTAAACCAATGATATGTTTAATCGTTGTACTTTTTCCTGCTCCGTTTAAACCGATTAAACCAACAAGTTCTCCTTTATTCACAGAAAATGAAACATTTTGCAGTACAGGTCGTTTCGTATATCCTCCTGTGACATTTTCCACACGTAATAACTGTTCCATATGACACCACTTTCTTTGTTATATTCATTCGCTTTTAGAAAAGCGTATACTTCAATAAAATGTATATACTCATCTTACCAAAAAATAAAAGATCCTTCATAGTATCGAATTTCTTCAAAAAAAAATTAATTTCTTTACATATCTTCTGCAAAAGGGGACATCATAATGAATGAAGAAGGAACACATTGAAAAAGCAGCCACCAAATTGATGAATACAGCTTAGTCAAATCATCATGAAATGGGGTGTCCATAATGGACAAAAAACATTTACACGAAGTCAGATCATTTGTTTTATTTTAGAAACGGGGTGTCTCGAGGAGAGTATATACTGTTTTATAAAATAAACAATTTCATTTTATAAAAGATTGCAATTTCATTTCATTGAAAATGGGGTGTCTACGGCAGAATACTAGCCGAATTACCATGCATTTCTTAAATAAATGAGGTGTCTGTGAACGGTAAATTATAAAAAATGCTTTTTCAATCCCTCTTCAGAAAACAGGAAGCTGAGCCAGCTTCCTGTTTTTCGTGTTTGTTCTCCTATGTAATTATGGTAAAATACGGCTAAGACTACTTGAAAGGATGAGAACAATGAATCATACAGCAGATAATTGTATTTTTTGTAAAATCATTGAAGGACAAATTCCTTGCTCAAAAGTATATGAAGATGAACATGTGCTTGCATTTTTAGATATCAGTCAAGTAACAAAAGGACATACACTTGTTATTCCAAAAGTACACAAGCAAGATATCTTTGCTTTAACGCCAGAAATTGCATCTCATATTTTTTCTGTCGTTCCTAAAATCGCAAATGCGATTAAATCGGAATTTAATCCAGTCGGCTTTAACTTATTAAATAACAATGGTGAAAAAGCTGGACAAACTGTATTCCACTTCCACCTTCATTTAATTCCACGCTACGGCGAAAACGATAGTTTTGGACTCGTTTGGAAATCAAACCAAAATGAATATACGATGGACAATTTACAAAATATCGCAAGTACCATTGCAAATAGTGTAAAATAAGAGTAAGAGTAAGAATACTCTCTATTTTGTACAAATTGTACACAGCACTATCGAAACATATAAAAAACAAATGTACATAACAAGCCTACTCCTCCAAATGCAATATACTGCATGGCTTGTTTCTTAACCCAAAATGCTGGAGGATATGATCTTTTTTGCTTTACAAATAACAGTAAGTGCATAGCGCGCACAAGAAAGAAAAGACTTAGGGCAAAACAAATGGTCGTCATGATTTTCACGTTTCTCCCCCCTTGTCTTAAGCATATGCACTGTTTTATACATCATGAATATGAACAAAAAATAAGGAGGTTTCCTTTTATGTCAAAAGCTAAATCCTTTGTAACAGGTATAATTTGCGGCGGAGCTGTCGCTGGACTAGCCGTTCTGTTTTCTACTCCTTCTTCTGGTAAAGATATGCGCAGCAAACTAAAAGAAAAAGGAAATGGTATTAAAAAGACGCTAGCTGATATTACGGCTGATACAAAATTATTAAAACGTCAAATTGTTGAAACAGCTTCAGAAGGTAAAGAAGTCTTTCAAGAACTGAAAGTTGATATGCAAGATACACTTTCTTCATGGAAGCAAGATATTTCTCAAAACAAACGCCACATTGAACAAGAGATTTTAGACATTCAAAAATCAATTGAAAAATTGCAGCAAGCAGTTCCAGAAAAAGCGTAAAACAAGCCTAAAACACGCCACACTTATACTGTGGCGTGTTTTTTATTTACATCTTACTCGCCCTTATGTAACAATTCTTTATTCATCCGAACAATTAAATCTTCAATTACTTCCTTATTCAAATAATAATACGTTCTATTTTGTGAACGCATACTTTTCACAATTCCTTGTATGGTCATCGTCCTCATATGATGAGATATTGTCGCATTTGTAAGTTGTAACTTCTCAGCGATTTCATTTGCATATAGTTGATCATTACTTAATAATGTTAAAATTTTAAACTTACTTTTATCAGACAATGATTTAAGCATATTGGTTATATAATCTAAATCATCATTTCCTTTCATTACATTAAAAAACAAATCAACTTTAATGCCTAAGCCTACATACACAGCGTTTCTATCTTTGGATATAATTGCTGTATAAGGGATAAGCGTTGGAAAAACATGAATATTTTTCCCCTGGATATACTCATTACCTTTTAATGTTTCAATAATTTGAATAGAAAAATTTATTTCATATGTCCCTAGTTGTTGTACCCATCTTTCTCTTACGGTATGTAAAGCTTCCAAGGCTTTATTTAAATCTTTATCTACTTCCAGCAACTTTCTTAAAAACATGTCCACATATTTTTTCGGATCCTTTAACACTGTGAATACATTCCACTTACAATCTGCTTTCATATGTAAATCATTCAAGAAATCAAATATTTTATTATCATCCATAATCATTTCTTCAACATCAATATGTTCTGTAACTTTATTCAGATACACTAAAGATTGGATAATGTTTATTTGAATCTTTTCCTTACTACATTGCGAAAGATATTCCACAATCTCCTCTGAATTTTTATCAAATAATTCAGGTATCTTATAAAAAGAAGTAGCTAAGCAGAAAACATTCCCATTGCTCACCTCTTCGTATTCACAAAAACTTTCAAAGTATAAATCTAAAAAATCATTATCTAAACCTTTAATTTTTTTTATTTTATTTCGTAATACATCGTATTCTTTATCTAAATGTAAACCCATACTATTGAAATAGTTTCCGAAAAATTCCTCATGCTTTAAAAATAATAACGAATACACTTTATCTAAGAAATCTGATACTTTATCATTAATAACTAAATTCAACTTCATACTCCTTTCCTCTGTATGCATATCCTTTTTCACATAAGAAATCGTTTTAGATTCTTTATATACATCAATTAACAAACCGACATAAAAACCCTCTTTTTAAGGTGGGAGAGAGCATCTGGCCATGCATAGAAGCGGTCAGAGCCTTTTTCTGCCACACGCGAAGTAAAAACAGAAAGAGCAAACGAGTGTAGGTTACTTTTTATTCTGCATAACAGGGATTTAGATGTCGAAACATGAAAATGGATTTCTATAAGAAAAACATTTCTCAAGATTATATGACTTATAAATTTTTAATGAAATAAAACCTTTCTATATATACATCAATAAAAAACCGACATAACACCCCTCTTTTTAGATGGGAGAGAGCGTCTGGCCATGCATAGCAGCGGCCAGAGCCTTTTTCTGCCACATGCGAAGTAAGAACAGAAAGAGCAAACGAGTGTAGGTTACTTTGTATTCTGCATAGCAGGGATTTAGATGTCGAAACATGAAAATGGATTTATATAGCTGCATACATAATCCCTTTTATATATTACACAGCAATTCTGCACTCGCTTTTTTTCTCAAAAACTCTATACATTCAAGTAGTAAATGAACCACATCTCCATTTCCCAAAGTGTATGTTCTCTTTGAGGATAAAGACTACAAGCAGGAAATATGAATGTTAATCAAATTTATGAAATTACAAATGTGTCTGGAGCTTCATTGTACAGAAGGTTATCAGAAGTGGAAAGTTAACGGAATTTATGAATAACCCATAGGAAAATCAGAGTTATCCACCTTTACTTATATCTGATTCCATTAGACATTTTCTCTAAATCTCCCCAATTTAATATGCGAATAAAATCCTTGTCCCTTTCAATAATTTTCTTTTTGGAAAGAGAATGAATCACTCGATTTAGATGGCGATATGTTGTGCCAAGTAAATCTGCAATCTCTTTAATATTAGAAGTCTTTATCTCGATTCCAAAGTCATTATCCGGTTCAGATGATATCGTGGACATAAGGTAACTTGCAAATCTGTTTTCCACAGAGGCTAGTAAATTCACACGAGAAGCTGCTGTACAAGTTTGGAGCTTATAGCTTATATGTTCTAAAAGGGTATGTAAAAACCTTGGATTATCCATTTCATGTTGTTTTATATAATCAAAAGGAAGCCCAATCAATAAGCATTCATTGACTGCTTGAACCTGCGATTGGACGGGAACGTCACGAATTAATTCAATATCACCAATAATGGACAAAGGTTGAACAAATCGTAGTAAAAGTGATTTTCCATTTTCAATACTTGAAGTTATTTTCACTTTTCCTTCTACTAAAAACAACAGTGATTCCAGTTCAATTCCTTCTAATAAAATAATTTCATTTGGTTCATACTGCTGCAATGAAAATGGGAGTTGCTTTGCTTGGTCAAACATTCCCCTAATATTATATTCTTGTAATTTCATTTCAAGTAGTTTCGGATCTTGAATATATTTCATATAAAACTCCTTTTGGGACATATGTCCTTTTCATTATAAGATAAATTGATATGATAAGAACAATGAAAAGGTGGAGGAGCGACATAGAATGAAATTTGTATTTGATTTAGATGGAACAATTTGTTTTAAAGGTCAGCCTGTTTCTGAAAAGTTATTAATCGCATTAGAAAATTTAGTAGCGCAAGGACATGAAGTCATTTTTGCTTCTGCTAGACCAGTACGCGATTTACTCCCTGTCTTACATGAGCGTTTTCATCAATATCCAATGATTGGCGGCAATGGCTCAATGGTTGCAATAAAAGGAAAAATCATATCAACGGTCAGCTTTGATGAAGAAACGATCGCAAATATTTTTCAATTACTAAGTACTTATAATGTTTCTTATTTGATAGATGGTGATTGGGATTATGCCTATACAGGGCCAGCTACACATCCAATTTTAAATAACCTCGATCCACTAAGACGAGCTAAAAACGTTCCATTAGATACATTACAGCCAATCGTGAAAATTTTAATGCTTACTTCAGATAACATGGAAAAAGTTGCAGAACAACTTAGCAAGATGAATGCTGTTGTTCACTCTCATGGAAATGAAAGAGTTTTAGACATAAGCCCAAGCGGAATAGATAAATGGAGTGGATTGCAGCAATTGGGCGTAGAAGAAGGTGGATATATAGCATTTGGAAATGATGCGAATGATATTACAATGTTTCAACATGCAATGTATTCCGTTATGATTGGTGAAAATTCACAACTAGCACCGTTTTCATCTGAAAAAATTTCATTAAGTGGGGATATAGAAAATCTTCTAGTTCAAAGACTTAGTGATTTGAGTGATCTAAATTCAATAGATAAGTTATTAACTTGCATGAAGTAGCCTAAGGGCTTTTATGAAATAATTAAAACCTAATTTCTCGTTATTTTAGCGTGAAATTAGGTTCTTTATATAAAGAAATCCGCATTTTCCTGACGCTCCCCCAGTTGATCCCTCCCCCCTCAAATAGTCGAATCAATAACTAAATCCCCCCTGTTACATGAACAAAAATTCCTATATACAATTGACAAAAAACAAATACTTATCTAAAGTTATTTTAGATGTATATCTAAAGTTATTTTAGATATACACAAAAACAAAGGGGAGATTTAAATGGATTGTAAAAAAATTATTGTTTTAATTACTTTATTATTGGGAACTTTCATTGCTTTAATGGATACAACCATTGTCAACATTGCAATCCCAGAGATATTAGATTATTTTTCTTGTTCTTTATCTGTCGTTTCTTGGGTCACTACAGGATATAATTTATCTTTCGCAGTATTATTAATAACTGCTTCAAGGCTTGCCGATCAATTTGGGAGAAAAAAAATATTTATTTTTGGCATTATATTATTTACAATCACTTCACTCCTAGCAGGAATGAGCCAATCCATTGAAACATTACTATTATTTAGAGCAATTCAAGGCGCCTCAGCTGCATGTATCGTACCCGTAACAATGCCTATTGCTTTACATATTGTTCCAAAGGAAAAGAAAGGTTTAATAATTGGAATTTGGGGTGCCTTCTCTGGTTTAGCAGCGGCTTTAGGACCTCTATTAGGAGGGGTATTAACAGATAAAATAAATTGGCAATCTATTTTTTACATCAATATTCCAATCGGAATATTGACCGTTATTTTAGCTATTATTTTCATGAAAGAGACTTGCGATAAAACTGCAAGCAAAAAAATAGATTTCCTAGGTATGATTACTTTATCCATCGCTTTATTTTGTCTAACCTTTGCTTTTGCAAAAGCAGCCGATAAAGGATGGACTTCACCTTATATTCTAATCTTATTTGTTACTTCGTTTATCTTTATAATAGGATTTTTGTTTATAGAATCAAAAACTTCCGAACCGATGGTACAACTGAAACTTTTAAAAATAAGAACCTTCTCTTTTAGTTCCTTAACATTATTTATAGTAGGACTTGGCTTAACGAGCGGTACACTTCTTATTACTTTATTGTTAACGAGCTTAATGGAAAAATCAGAGTTAGAAGCTGGGCTCATTGTATCTTCATTAGCATTTAGTTCAATGATTACTTCTATTATTTCAGGTAAATTTTCCGACCGGTATGGTGGTACATGGTTTTCTACTGTAGGTATGATTGGATTAATGATGACGACGTATTTGTACGGGAATGTTCATTTTAATTCTTCGGTTTCTGAAGTTGTCATTTTATTATGCGCAACTGGACTATCATTAGGTCTTATTATGGGTCCTGCTATGGGGTCAGCTATACGACAAGTCCCTAACGAAAAAGTCGGAATTGCCTCTGGTATTATCAATATGATGCGATCCGTCGGTCAAGCATTAGGAATTGCCATATTGACAACTATATTGAGTACAAACATGACAAATAATGTCGAGATTGCAAAAAAAGAGGCCATTCAAATGGTTGAACAAAACACAGTGTTTGACGACAATGCAAAAAAAGAAATCATACATAATATACAAACAGCGAATGGTACTTCGCAGCCTAAAAACAATGAATTATTAAAACAGATCGACAAACAAGAGAAAGAAATCCTTGCAAACACACCAGATACTTATAAAGAAAAAGTAAAACAAAGCTTTCAAAAGCAAAAAGAGGAAGCAATGATTGTAAAAGATAAAATCACTCATGTATATAAAGAATATGTAAATGATAGTTTTAACTATACGTTTACATTCGCAAGTTGGATTGTAGCAATTGGCGTTTTATTTGCCTTATTCAGCGATGTGAATCCTAGAAAGCAGGCGATTCGAAATCAGAAGTTACATGTGCATTAAAATTGAAATCGTCTTCTCTTATATTCTGTAGAGAAGACGATTTTCCAAATAACTCTCCATCCCTCACCTCTTCAATAAATCCCAGAATATAAAGATATATCACTTGTAACTTTATTCAATTTATATTCAATAAATGATAAATAAAATACATAATTTCTCATAATTTGTAATGAAACATTTTATATCTATATCTTCTCTATTACGTGGAAAAATAGAGATTCGTGAAAATTATTCATTTGCAGCATTTTTCTGCTATCTTTTTTCATCCCTTCATATCTCCCATACACGGTACTACACTTTATCATATAGCGTTTACAAATTTTCTTTATTGACCGCCAATTGTTATTTTTCCGAAAAATTTTCACAATTCTCACAAAAAGACTTTATTAATTTTTATTTTACTGGCATAATAGATACTAATGAATAAGAATGTAAAAAGTGGGTGAGTATATGAAAAATGGAGAAAAAGATTACTCGGTAAAAGAAGCAATGATTTTTAGTCAACGCATTGCTCAATTATCAAAAGCGTTATGGAAATGTGTGGAGAAAGATTGGCAACAGTGGATTAAGCCATATGATTTAAACATTAATGAGCATCATATTTTATCAATCGCTTATCATTTAAAAGGGGCTTCTATCTCTGAGATTGCAAAGTTTGGCGTTATGCACGTATCAACGGCATTTAACTTTTCTAAGAAACTTGAAGAGCGCGGGTATCTTGTATTCTCAAAAAAAGAAGACGATAAACGAAATACGTATATTGAAATTACAGAAAAAGGGGAAGAATTACTGCTGCAATTAATGGAGGAGTATAACCCTGAAAGTAATTCGGTCTTTAATGGCGCTCTTGCCCTTCGCAATTTTTATGGGAAATTTCCAGAAAATATCGAATTAATCGCAATTTTAAGAAATGTTTATGGTCAAGACTTTATCGATATTTTTGAGAAATCATTAGATAGTATTGAGGAAAATTTCACGGAATACGATCAAAAATTAATTAAAAAATAATACAGATTATCTTTTCGCTATCATGCGTATAAATTCTTCCATAATTGGCTGAAATAAGCCTTGTTTTGCTAGCGCTTCCGCAGTTTCGTTTACTTCGAGCTGATGTGGGAGCGCTTTTTCAAATTGTTCCAAAAGAGCATCGAACAAAAGTAAGCCCTCTTTTTTCTCTGCTATGTATTGTTCGTTCAATTGTTCACAAAGATTGAGTATACGTTCAATATCCTTTTTACGTGCCTTTTTCTTTATAATTAAAGAATAAAATGGACACTTTTCTTCGTCGATCATTTGAAAAAGAAGTTCTACATAATATTCAGCTTGTTCTAGTCTTTTTACAACGTCCATTTTCTCCCTCTCTTTCTAACCAAAGTCTTCTATTTCTGAATTTTATAACACGAACAAAATATCGTATGATACAATATATAAAGCATATGTATTTTGGCCAAAAGGAGGTATCTCCTCGTGACTCTTATAGAAATCATTTTCGTCACATTTGCACTTATTGTTCTATTCTACACGAATTTCATGACGCACACACTGTGCGAGCGAAAAGAAATATCCGTGAGCCGCCAACCGGGCGTTTTTCGGATGATGAATGTATGTATTACGATTCTATTAATTTCTAGTTATATAGAAATTATATTTCACGGAAAGTGAGGAAGGGAAGCTCCTTCCTCACTTTTTTCCTCTATAAACAAATTATACCTACTATGACAAATAAAATAAACAGTACAAGTAATAAAATAAGCGATGAATTCATTCCCCTATCCCCCTCCTATTTCCTTTATATGCACATTCGCCTAAATAAGGTACTCTCTTCTTAATCTGACAATTCCCCTCAATAAATGGGCAATTTTTCTTTATCAATAGGAAAAGGCTTCAAAATATGATATATTAAATTTTGTACATATTGCCCATACTATAAAATGAAATTACCTTTATCTACATTTTATCCTCAGCCTCGGTAAGCCCTGTTAAGTATGCTTTTACATAATAAGAAGGCAGAAGACCAGTGAGACTTAATCGGGCTCTTTTGGACAAAATATCATCTGAAATGAGGAAACTGTTCATTTGTGCGGGATAAATTAAAAATACATAATAGTAGGAGTGTTTATTTAATGAAGAAAGCTATACTTGCCTTAGCCGCAACCAGTGTACTTGCTTTATCAGCATGTGGAGCATCTGATAAAATTGTAACTTCTAAAGCTGGTGACATCACAAAAGAAGATCTTTATACAACAATGAAGCAACAAGCAGGTAAACAAGTTTTACGTAATATGGTTGTCGAAAAGGTAATGATTAAAAATTACAAAGTCGATGACAAAGAAGTCGACAAGAAATATGATGAATTCAAAAAACAGTACGGTGACCAATTTGCAACACTATTAAAGCAACAAGGTATTAAAGAAGATACTTTAAAAAATAGTGTTCGCGCTCAATTAGCAACAGAAAAAGCGATTGAACAAAGCATCACTGACAAAGAATTAAAAGATAATTATAAACCTGAAATTAAAGCAAGCCACATTCTTGTAAAAGATGAAGAAACTGCGAAAAAAGTGAAAGATGAACTTGCACAAGGTAAATCTTTCGAAGAGTTAGCGAAGGAATACTCTACAGATCCAGGATCAAAAGATAAAGGCGGAGATCTTGGATACTTCGGACCAGGTAAAATGGTACCAGAATTTACAGATGCTGCTTATAAATTGAAAAAAGATGAAGTAAGTGACCCTGTGAAAACACAATACGGTTACCACATCATTAAAGTAACAGATATTAAACCACAAGAAAAAACTTTCGATCAAGCAAAAGGCGATATTAAAAAAGATCTTGTTGCGAAAAAATCTCAAGATCCTCAATTTATGAATGACCTTATCACAAAAGAAGTGAAAAAAGCTGATGTGAAGATTGAAGATAAAGACTTAAAAGATATCTTTGAGACTCCAAAAGCAGACACAGAGAAAAAATAATTCATATAAAATAAGCTGTCAGGCCTTTCCTGACAGCTTATTTTCGTATTACACTTTTTTAAATGATATTGTTGTTACATACTCGTTGTATATGGAACTTTTCTACAATATTTTTCTCTCAAAGCTATATAAATCCATTTTCATTTTTCGATATCTAAATCCCTGCTATGCAGAACAAAAAGTAACCTACACTCGTTTGCTCTTTCTGGTTTTACTTCGCATGTGGCAGAAAAAGACCCTGACCGCTTCTATGCATGGTCAGATGCTCTCTCCCACCTAAAAAAAGGCCTAAAGGTTTGCTCTTCCCTTTAGGCGCTTTTTATTGCTGATCTTAAGCTAATGCAGCTGCGTGTTCTTGCTGATCTACAGGCACTACGGCATCTCTTAATGCTTTCTCTAATTCAGCTGTATATTTCAGTTGTTCTTCTTTACTCCAGCCTAATTTTGCAGCCATATACGTAATCACAGATTCTTTCCAATCATATACCCAGTGAATGTTGAAGAATACAGCCCCTCTGCGGCGTACGAAGAAATCCACAGGTTTTACTGTCATTTCATAGTCCATCGCGTATGCGAGCGGTACAAGCACGTCTAACGGCATGTTATACTCTTTCGCTTCTTCTTTCAATTGTTTTGCTAAGTTAAAGAGAATATCGACGTTAGAACCATAGAATTTCGCAAATTGTTCTGCTTGTTCTGTCGTTAAACCAGATTTTGTTCCCTCCACAGCTTTTTTCGCAATAAATGTTGGGAACCCATTAGAACCACCTACATGCCCGCCAGAGATTGGCATATGTTTCGTTTTTGTTTTTGGATACGCGCTATGTCCCTCTTTTTGCATTAAAGATGTTACATAGTCAACGACCATTTCTGCCATTTTCCGATATCCTGTTAATTTACCGCCAGCAATTGTAATTAAACCAGAGTCAGATGTCCAAATTTCATCTTTACGAGAAATTTCAGATGCGCTCTTACCTTCTTCGTAAATTAATGGACGTACACCAGCCCAGCTTGATTCAATATCTTTTTCTGTAATTTTAACTGTTGGGAACATATAATTAATCGCATTGATAATATATGTGCGATCCTCTGTTGTCATTTGCGGTACTGCTGCGTCTTTATCATAAAACGTATCTGTTGTACCTACATACGTTTTCCCGCCGCGCGGAATGGCAAAGACCATACGTTTATCTGGTGTATCAAAATAGATTGCTTGCCCAAGTGGGAAACGTTTTTGATCGATAACTAAGTGAACACCTTTTGATAACTGCAGTACTTTTCCTTTTTTCGAATTATCTTTTTCACGAAGTGTATCTACCCAAGGTCCAGCTGCGTTTACAATTTTCTTACCGTATACTTCATATACTTCTCCGTCTAATAAATCGATAACGCGCACACCGCATACTTTACCATCTTTATATAAGAAACCGTCTACTTTTGCATAGTTAACTGCTTTCGCACCGTGTTCAATTGCTTCTTTCATTACTTCGATTGTTAAACGCGCATCATCTGTACGATATTCTACGTAATACCCGCCGCCTTTTAACCCTTCTTGTTTTACAAGCGGTTCTTTTTTCATTGTTTCTTCACGGCTAAACATTTTTCTGCGTTCGCTTCGTTTTACTCCTGCTAGGAAATCATATACACGAAGACCAATTGATGTACTAAATGAACCAAATGTACCGCCTTTATGGAACGGAAGTAACATCCACTCTGGTGTTGTTACATGAGGACCGTTCTCATATACGATTGCCCGCTCTTTCCCCACCTCTGCTACCATCTTCACTTCAAGTTGTTTCAAATAACGTAAACCGCCGTGTACAAGTTTTGTTGAACGACTTGATGTACCTGCTGCAAAGTCTTGCATTTCAAACACAATTGTTGATAACCCGCGTGTTGCCCCATCTAATGCAATACCAGAGCCAGTAATACCTCCACCAATTACGATCACATCTAACTCTTGTTTATTTACCTCGTTTAATACGTCTTTACGTTGTTTACTTGAAAATTTCATGGTAATTCCTCCCTTTGATATAAAAAAGAGACCACAAACATCACTATAGAAATCGCCTCTATAGCGTGTTGTGGTCTCTCCATATCTCCTACCGAATTATTAACTTAACATCATTATAACACTGGTTATGATTATTTAAAAGCCTTTGTTGCTGCAATCGCTTTTTTCCACCCAGCATATAGCTCTTCACTTGTTTCCGCTTCCATTGCCGGTGTAAAGCTTCTGTCCATATTCCACTGCGCCTTAATTTCGTCTTGGTTTTCCCAATATCCAACTGCAAGACCCGCTAAGTATGCTGCCCCTAAAGCTGTCGTTTCATTTACTTCTGGACGCTCTACTGGAACATCTAACATATCACTTTGGAACTGCATTAAGAAGTTGTTCTTAACCGCTCCGCCATCAACGCGTAATGTT
This sequence comes from Bacillus sp. NPDC094106, assembly GCF_044764345.1. Taxonomy (NCBI): domain Bacteria; kingdom Bacillati; phylum Bacillota; class Bacilli; order Caryophanales; family Bacillaceae; genus Bacillus; species Bacillus sp. NPDC094106. The sequence continues at coordinate 84,074 of NZ_JBIWHY010000003.1, forward strand.
TTCAGTTCAATACCTGAATCTGCTTCCATTGCACATAGTACATCTTTCGTTTGATATGCTAATGACTCTAGCGTTGCACGAATAAAGTGCTCTTTCGTTGTACCGCGCGTTACGCCAAATACAGCTCCGCGTACTTCACTATCCCAATATGGTGTTCCAAGTCCTACAAATGCTGGAACAACGTATACACCATCAGTTGATTCCACGCGAGACGCATACGTTTCACTTTCACTTGCATCTTTAAACATGCGCATTCCATCACGTAGCCATTGAATTGCAGAACCCGCTACGAAAATACTTCCTTCTAATGCATATTCAACTTTACCATTTAATCCCCATGCAATTGTTGTTAATAGACCATGCTCAGAAGCAACTGCTTTTTCACCTGTGTTCATTAACATGAAGCAGCCAGTTCCGTATGTGTTCTTCGCCATACCTTCACCGAAGCAAGCCTGCCCAAATAACGCTGCTTGTTGGTCACCAGCCACACCTGCAATCGGTACATTTTGGCCGAAGAAATGATAATCAACCGTATGACCATACACTTCAGATGATGGGTGTACTTCTGGAAGCATACTTTTTGGCATTGTTAACATTTCTAGAAGTTCATCATCCCACTGTAAATCATGAATGTTATACATTAATGTACGTGATGCATTTGAATAGTCTGTTACGTGCACTTTACCACCAGACAATTTCCATACAAGCCATGTATCAATTGTACCGAATAGTAATTCGCCGCGTTCTGCCTTTTCTCTTGCACCTTCAACGTTATCTAAAATCCATTTTACTTTCGTACCTGAGAAATATGCGTCAATTAAAAGACCTGTTTTTTCGCGAACCATATCGCTATAGCCTTTTTCTTTTAATTCATCACAAATTTGAACTGTTTGACGAGATTGCCACACAATTGCGTTATAAACTGGTTTCCCAGTTTCTTTGTCCCATACAACCGCTGTTTCACGTTGGTTTGTAATCCCGATTCCAGCGATTTGCTCTGGTTTTACATCTACTTCACTTAAGCAAGTTGCAATAACAGCTAGAATAGATCCCCAAATTTCTTGTGCGTTATGCTCTACCCAACCTGGCTTTGGAAAATGTTGCGTAAATTCTTTTTGTGCTACATGGACAATTTTACCTTCTTTATTAAAAAGAATTGCACGTGAACTTGTTGTTCCTTGGTCTAATGAAAGAATATATTTTTCCATATTCAGTTCCCCCTTACGCTATTTTTCTACTTTTTGTATCTTTTCCACTCTTTTTGCTTGTCATATAAGAGATTGCTAGTACAATCACAGTTGCAATTATCACATAAATAAGCGCTGCATTTTGTTTCCCTTCAAATACAACTTGGTGGAATAAACCTGCAAGTGATCCACCTAAAATCGGTCCTACAACCGGAATCCATGCATACTTCCAATTCGATCCGCCCTTTCCTGGAATCGGAAGGAAGAAGTGTGCAATACGAGGACCTAAATCACGAGCCGGGTTGATTGCATAACCTGTTGTTCCACCTAATGATAAACCAATACTTACAATTAAAAAACCTATGATAAACGGATTTAAACCATCTGCAAATTTATTAGCACCAATTGCTAATATACCAAACACTAAAACGAATGTACCAATCATTTCACTTAAAAGGTTTGCAAATGTGTTCGGAATTGCTGGCCCTGTTGCAAAAACACCTAACTTTGTACCTGGATCTTCTGTTTCTTTCCAATGAGGTAAATAATGTAAATATACGATAATTGCACCGATGATTGCGCCGATCATTTGCGCTGCGATATACCCTGGTACATCGCTCCATGGGAATGCTCCCTTAAAAGCAAGTCCTAGTGTTACAGCTGGATTTAAATGTGCCCCACTAATCGATCCAACTGCATATGCTGCGATAGCAACTGCTAAGCCCCATCCCATTGTAATAACAATCCAACCTGAATCCTTAGCAAACGACTTCTTTAAACTTACCCCAGCACAAACACCGCCACCAAGAACGATTAACAACGCCGTTCCTATTAACTCCCCTAAAAATGCTGACATAATACCCCTCCCCACTTGATTTAAACACTTTCAATGTGACGGAGATAAAATGAATGGTCATTCGTTTTTTTTCAAAAGAAAAGATCCACAGTCTACATGCTTCTACATAGAAATATAGAAACAATGAAATGTGGATCTCTTCTTTTCTCCGTCACGTTTATTAACTTATCTATAATGTAAACCATAAATGAAAGCGGTGTCAATAAAATTCTCTCATATTTTTGTCACTTTTTTTGATAATATTTCCATAACTCTTTGTTCGATGTTGTAATCGCTGTTGCACCAGCTGCTAATGCTCTTTCTACATCATCAACACTGCGAATAAAACCACCTGCCAAAATCGGCACGCCTGTCCGCTCTTTCACCTCGGCAATTACACCGGTTAAAGCTCCTGGAAGTACCTCGATATAATCTGGCTTTGTCTTCTCTAAAAGATTACAACTCTTTTCCATCGCACTAGAATCAATTAAAAAGATGCGCTGAATCGCAACGACATCTTTTTGCTTCGCCTTCATAATGACATTTGCTTTTGTCGATAACAATCCATAAGGTTTAAACGTTTGGCATAAAAACTCTGTTGCATATCCATCACTTTGCAATCCATGGATTAAATCAACATGTAAAAATACTTTTTTACAATGCTGCTTCGCTAGTGCCACAACACTCTGCAATTGACCGATATGAATATCTAAAATCACAATATACTCATACGAACTATGTAATAACTTTTCTAAATCCTTAATCTGCCGAACAGCTGGCAAAATCCTTTGTTCATGAAATTCCATTCCAAAAGTCCCCTTTTTTACGTCTTCCTACCTTTTATAGTACACAATTTAAACGAAAAGAAAAGCTATATATACATCAATTAAAAAACCCCTCTTTTTAGGTGAGAGAGAGCATCTGGCCATGCATAGAAGCGGTCATGGCCTTTTTCTGCCGCATGCGAAGTAAAAACAGAAAGAGTAAACGAGTGTAGGTTACTTTTTATTCTGCATAGCAAAGATTTAGATATCGAAAAATTAAAATGGATTCAGATAGTAGGAAAAACTTTCACTTCTCTTACTGTTGTATCCTATCGAAATATCAATATAGCATAAAAAGAGTGGATAACCGATCCGTTACCCACTCTTTCCTGCATTACAGTAAAACCGAGTCTTTATCACTATCTTGGTTACGTCTCTCACGTTCTTCTTCTAAACGCTTCATATATACTTCTCCTTCTTTTTCGATAAATTCATTATCCATCTCTTGTTCTTTTTTCGAAGTATATAAAACCATGTAGCCACTTACAACAATCCCAATAATAATAAGATAAATCCACCATGGTAAAGTTTCCAATTGATTTCCTTCCTTTCCTAAGACAAGCCTTGTTAGTTTCACTGTATGAAAGGAAGAATGGATTTATGATTAAAATTTTACACTCATACATAATCTGGAAACATTTTAAGGTGTATGCTGTACGCTAAGACTATTTTTTTGTAAATAAGGACTATCCTTCTCATTAAATATAAGAAAATAGTAACGTGCTTTTAACTTTAAGAGCCTAAATGCTTAAATATTTCTCATAAAATACCATTTCGGATTTTTTTTGTGCAATTTTATTAAATAATATATACAGAAAACAAGTGTTATAGCTGAGATAATAAGATAAGTCTTATTTTGATAAGCCTCCATGTTATCATTTACATAGAATAAATACTGTTTGCCCATACTGTCATCGCTAAACCACTAAGTATATTCGAAATCACCTTATATGACCGATCTCTTGTAAATCCTATACTAGAAATCGGATTCTTAAAGATGAAAGTAAAGGTACATACTTAGGAATCACTCTTCCAGCTATTTACATTGAAGATACAACGATCGCATGGCGGTGGAGTCATCTGATTGCTCATAAAAAATGAAAAGGGCCCCAAAAAGTCAGTTACCCTGACTTTTTGGACAGCCCCTATTTCGAATTTGTTTTTACCTTTAACTTCGCTTTACTTACCATGGATTCAAGTTTATTAACAATCTCTTTTTCGAAAGTTTTATAAAAAGCATTATTTGATATTGCAATAAAGAACAACATAAGATAAGTCATTTTTTCATTACCATCTACTACAGTACCTTTAAATCCCCATTCTTCTAACGTTTTCCCTCCTATATTTACTATTGAAAACGCACCTGAAATATATGTAGCAAAAAAATGCACCTGATAAAACCTTTTTAAAAATGTATTTGAATCACATCTCCAAATATAGATAAAGTGTAAAAGTAATGATAATATACCTGACAGTATACTAGACATTATTAACATAAAAATAAATACTTCTACTGAATCTGAAGCTACAAACATACTAATAAGTGGGTCTGCAAACGAAATAATTTGTACTCCATATACTACTGTAAAAAAATATAAAACCAAATAATAGAAATAAACAAACATATTACTCATCTCCTAAAAAATAATGAATTGAAAATTGATCTTGGGAGTCAGCGGAGATACGCGTAAAACTAGGTCATACGGATACATTATTTACTAAAAACTATTTTCCGAAGATATTTGTAATATAAACATTCGTTTTTATTTAAAAATATGAACTATCCTAATCGATGAACTAGATGTAACAAAATACTGTATCAAAAATAATCTGTAACATTATTAGTGCAATACTTTTTCGCTATACAAAAAACCTAATGTTAGAAATAGAATACAGGCTGTGTTCCAAAATTACATGTATCTTAATCGAACCCCATCTTGTTAATACTTTTCTTTCATACATTCTTACTAATAGAATCTGCTCTTCTAGCAATTGGAATTCATATTATACTAAAAAATACAAACAATAAAAACCAAAATTAAACTATTTTCTAAGAGAATAACTGAATTTCATTGAGGGTATCGTTATATTTCGAAAATCCACTATACTAAGGGCATTTTTAATTATATTGCGTTAAAACTGTAAACCTATTAAAAGACTCTTTTCATTATCGTTTTTTATTTAACTAAGCGCCATTCTAGCACAAAATGCTTAAAAATCATCATGCATAGTATACTTGGTGATTTTTAAGCATTTTATACCCTTTTGTACTTGTTCTTATGTACTCTTATAAAGAAAGAGATGAACTGTACCCTGAATCGCGGACACTAAAAAAGATGGTTCCGGTGAATACCGAAACCATCTTTTAAGTGCTTGATTCTTCATGGTCTTTTTATAGGGTGCAGTTCATACTCATTTAAATTTAACAATATCTTTTAATGTTGGTAAGGATTGAATGGCTCCGTAATTTGTACAAGTAATTGCTCCAACTTTGTTAGCAAATGCAACAAATGTACAAAGTTTTTCAAAGTTAAAGTCAAATAGATTTTCTTCTTTAGAAAGTTGATAAAGCATTGCACCTACGAACGCATCTCCGGCACCAGTTGAATCTACCTGTTTCACAGGAACAGAAGGAATAATAGCATTCCCTTCACTAGTTGCAAGAAGCGTACCTTGTTTTCCAAGTGTAATCGCAACTACCTTTGCGCCTTTTTCAAGTAAAAACTGTGCAGCTTTATTCATATTTGTTTCTTTAGAAAGCATGATTGCTTCCTCTTCGCTTACTTTTACGAAATGGGCTTGTGCAATGAAAGTTAAGCAATCCTCGCAAAATTGCTGTTTATCTGTAATTAATGCATCACGATAGTTTGGATCAAAGGAAATAAAGTGGTTTTGTTCTTTTGCATATTGTAGCAGCTGAAAATAAGTTTCTTTTAAATGCCCAGGTAACAAAGCTGTCGCTGACCCAAAATGAATGATATCATGTTTGTACATTTTAGAAAGATCGATTTTATGAAACTGATATTCTCCATCAGCACCACGCATAAAAGTAAAATCACGTTCACCATGTTGATCAATAGAGACAAAAGCTAATGTCGTTTGGTTCTCTTTTATAAGCATAGAAGTATCGACACAGTTTTCTTGCAATGTTTTTTCTAGAAATTCTCCAAAAGGGTCGTTTCCGACTTGTCCAATGAATGAAGCCTTTCCGCCTAATTTTGTAATTGCTGCAGCAACATTGGCAGGAGCTCCGCCAGCTTTTTTTTCAAAGTGTACTCCATCTGTTAATGGTACATGTGTATCACAACAAATGAAATCAATTAATAATTCACCGATACAAAATACTTGTTTCATTCCAATCCTCTCCCAAGTTTGTATTGTGTTATATGAAATTCCATCTTTTCATCTGAGAAAAGAGAGATGTTGTACTCGATATCTTTACGAGGGAATACTCGCGATGTAAACACAGTTTCTCCATCACATAAGAAGATTTCAACAATGCTTTGATCTACGAAAATACGCATTTTCATTGTATCTTGGATTGGAATTTGTTTACAGCGTTTGTAACCATATTCTCCCCCAAAACGATGTTGGAAGCTTCCGCGCTCAATAGAAACGATCCCTTGATCACGCCGAAAAGTAATCGGGAATGATTCTTCATGATAATGGAATAAGGAAATACCAAATACATTTGCCTTTTCAGATTGTAATCGTACTTCTAATTCGTAGGAGTGTTCTTTGAAAAGGTCAGATAATACATATGTTTCATTCTGTAAACAACCTGACACTGTTTTAGAAGATGTCCGTAATTTCTTTAATTCACCAATCGGACGTTGTTTTAACACGTTATTTTCAAGAGTTAACTCACGTGGAATCGTTAAACAATGTGCCCACATAAAATCATCTGAAGGATACGTCATTTCACTTGATCCCGCCCACGCAAACATAATGCGGCGTCCAGACGGATCTTGCAATGTTTGCGGTGCGTAAAAATCAAACCCTTTATCTAACTCATAATAAGAATCAACGTGAAAGTATAAATTTTCTAGATCTAATGTCCCAATTGCGTAAATAACATTATAAACATTTTGATAGCTATCCTTTGTTGCTTGAATACCTTGCGGAGAAAAAATAAGAATATCTTTCCCATCTAAATGAAAATAGTCAGGACACTCCCACATAAAGCCGGAATCTTTTAAATTTGTTTGTAATTCCCCTTGCAACTTCCAATCATACAAGTCTTTTGATTGATAGATAAGAAGTGTACCTGTTTCGTTTTCCCGTTGTGCACCGAGCATCATGTAATAAAAATCATCACACTTCCAAATTTTCGGATCACGAACATGTCCCGTATATCCAGCGGGAACACTCCGAATAATTGGATTATATTCTGCTTTTGCAACCTCATATTGTTTATTCATGAAGGCAACACATTGATTAGCGTCACGCGATCCATCAGTATGTTTTACATTTCCTGTATAAAACAAGTGAAGTATGTCATCTTTTACGAAAGCTCCCCCAGAATAAGCACCGTGGGATTCATAACTTTCAGTAGGAGTAATTGCCACAGGCATACGTTCCCAGTGAATCAAGTCTTTAGATTTCACATGCGCCCAATGTTTCATTCCATGAATAGGAGCAAATGGGTACCACTGATAAAACACGTGGTACTCATTATTATAATAAGATACACCGTTTGGATCATTCATTAATCCATATGGCGGATGAATGTGATAAATAGGCTTCCAAGAGTCTTGATTTGCAATTTTCTCTATCGAAGTCAATTCACACCCTTTTGCCTCTCGTATTGTTCTATATTTATCCATAGGGTGTTCACCTCAAAAAATTAGTTCTTTTCTTTATATAGAAGCATTGTCGCAATAAACGCTGTAATAACAGCAATAGCAAATCCAATTACATAATGAACGACATTCATCATTCCTAATGGGGCCACAATCGTAAGCATCGGAATCCCTGTTAAACCATAAGCATTTGCCACAACATTCGTAAACACAACGTATGCCCCGCCAAAAGCTCCGCCAATCCCTGCGGCAATAAACGGTTTTCCTAGCTTTAAATTCACACCAAAGATTGCAGGCTCTGTAATTCCTAAAAAAGCTGAAATAGCAGAAGGAATTGCAATACTTTTCGTTTTTGTATTTGTTGTTTTAAAATAAACAGCTAAAGCTGCCCCGCCTTGCGCAACATTTGCCATAGACCATATCGGTAGTAAAAAGTTTACACCGATATCTTTATTAGCAAGTAGCCCGGCTTCAATAGCATGGAAACTATGGTGCAATCCTGTTAAAACGATAGTCGAATATAAACCGCCAAAAATAAATCCAGCAACTGGCCCAGCAACTTGATATACAGTATTTAAAATGTACGTAATACCATCACCAAATTTATAACCGATAGGACCGATAATAATTAATGATAGAAAACCTGTAATCACAACAGTTAAAAAAGGTGTAATTAATAAATCCAAAGAATTTGGTACACGTTTTCGTAACTGCTTTTCTATTACACTCATTACATATACACATAATAAAACAGGAAGAACTGTGCCTTGGTAACCAATCATATCAATGTCCATACCAAGAAAATGCAATACCGCCGGTTTCGCATTCCCAAGTGTCCAAGGGTTCATTAATGCAGGATGAGTTAAAATACCTCCGATGACTGCTCCTAAGAAAATATTACCGCCAAATTCTTTTGCAGCACTAACCCCAAGTAAAATCGGTAAAATAATAAACGCTGTACTTGAAAATATATCAAGCAATTGAATGAGAGCATGATCAGCCGGCACTAATTTAAACGCTTTCAACATTCCGAGTAAGCCCATTAATAAACCGCTGGCAACAATGGCCGGAATGATTGGCACGAAAATATTTGATAATACTTTTGCTAACCGAGCAATTGGATTCATTTTTTTCTTTACAGCTTCTGTATGCGTCTGAGGATCGATTTCAGATAAGCCGATAAGATTCGCAAATTGTTCATATACTTTGTTAACAATTCCTGTTCCAAAAATAATTTGATACTGCTCACCTGTAGAAAAAGCACCTTTCACGCCTTCTATGTTTTCGATTTCTGTTTGTGTTACTTTTGATTCATCCTTTAAAACAAGACGAAGACGTGTTGCACAATGAGTTGCACTTATAACATTTTCTTTTCCGCCGATATGTTGCAATACACTAGCGGCAGTCTCTTTCATATCCATTCAAAGTCCTCCTAATTCATTTTGCGGAACCGGTTCCGTAAATGATTAAAATAAAAGACAGGTCTTTCATATACAAAAGAAATCCTGTCTTCATTTTTCAAAATGCGGAACCGGTTCTATAAAGAATTATAAAACGCTTTCACATTTTGTCAATACTTTCTCGAATTTTTAATACATATTTTGAATTTACTATTTTTGGAATATCTTTATTTTCAACTAACTGTATGATAGATGTAGCAGCAATCGTTCCAGCGTAATGGTAGTCAAATGAAACAGTTGTTAAACTAGGATGAATTATTTCAGAAATATCATAACCTCCAAATCCTGTAACGGAAATATCTGCTGGTACAGAAAGGTTGCTTTCATGAATAACCTTTATTGCACCAATGGCGATGTTATCTGTTGCGCAAACAATAATAGTAGGACGGTTATTTTCCAAAATATGTGCTACTTGCTCCATTGCATCTTTGACATGAAAAGTTGTTTCATAATACGTAACGTTGCATGATGGAGCGAGAGTTTGAACTGCCTTTTGAAAACCTTGTTTTCTCTTTACCCCAACTGAGACATCTTCTTCCGTTACTCCTAAATAAGCAATATGACGGTGGCCTTGTGATAGAATGTATGATCCTAATTCAAACGCCGCCTCAAAATCATTGTGAATGAGACAATAATGATCTTCGTATTGTTGACCGACGAATAAAACAGGAATTTTTAATGTACTCAGCACTTTATTATGTTGCTCTGTTAATTTTGTCGTTAATAAAATAATTCCAGCTACTTTTTGTTTTGCAAAGTTTTCAATCGCTTCAATCTCTATTTCTTGCCTTTGATTTGCGTTTGCCACAAGCATTTGATAACCCTGTTCACGAAGCGCATTGTCGATTCCAATAAGGGTTTTCGTCGTAGCAAAAGAGTCTAAACGCGGAACGATAACGCCAATTAAATTTGTTGTTTTTGCTTTTAAACTTCGCGCGAATGTATTAGGAGAAAAATTTGTTTCTTGAATAATCGCTTCAATTTTTTGTTTTGTTTTATCACTGACATACCCACCATTCAAATAACGAGAAACGGTACTTTTTGCGACACCTGCTAATTTAGCAATGTCTGATATATTTTTTGCCATTCTTTTCTCCTCTTTAATAAACTAGATTTGTTCCATAACCTTCATCAATTGAGCTTTTATAAGCTGCTTATCTCCCGTCTATCTTCTTTGCTTTCGCTGAATTTTGAGGCGGGAGTATGATTGCCCGCAAATAGCAGAATAAAAACAAGTACATGTGTTAACATGTTGCACACTATTAATATTAACTCATACTAGATAGGTTTTCATATATTATTACTTATTTTGGCTATTTTTAAAGTTAAAAGTGCATTACTATATACATACAAATTGAAAGTCAGACATAAAAAACCCTTTCTTTTTAGATGGGCGAGAGCATCTGGCCATGCATAGAAGCGGTCAGGGCCTTTTCTTGCCCCATGCAAAGGTGAAAACAAAAGGAGAAAGCGAGCGCAGGTCATATTTTGTTCCGCATAGCAGCGACTTATATGTTGAAAAATAAAAATGGATTTATATACTTTATATCTTCTAATACTTATTACACGATTTGGTTCTACTGCTATATAAACCGCTAGCTTTATTATACTCTCCTAATAATCTGGATTTTTCCGCGTCCTACTTGTATTGGTATTTTCATTATGATCGAAACGTCTTATGTTTTGATTACCGAGATCATTTCGAAGCCCCAATAGTTGTTTTTGGGCATCATGAGAAGGAGGATATGAAAGAAGCATTTTATCTACTCATCATTTCAAGATTTACTTTCTAACTTACGTGATTTTGAAGACAAAGAATAAAGGAGAAAAATAAAAGAAGAACGCCTATTAGTGAGGGTAAACGTTCTTCTTTTTTGCTGTAAATTTACTTAACTTTCTTGTGGTGCTGGAAAATCAGCGTGACTTTCTTCTACTACAATACCACCAGAAATCCAAGTTTTCCCATGTTCATATGCAGGTGCAAAATCAGGTCTTGCAGGAGCTCCACCTGTATCGCCACGGTTCACATAGTGGCTTGATTTAGTAAATGTGTTCAAACCAACTGTTAAAATACCAGTTATCGCTATCGCTGTTACTAATCCACTAATTTTTTTCATTATTTTAATGCTCCTTTTTCAACATATTTTTTGCTTGCTTTATTACTCATGTAGAAATACTTACTTGCTTTCAAATGATTGTCTTCTTCATAAAATTTAATTGCTAATTTTTCAGTGTATTCTTTTACACATTCTAGTAAATTTTCACTTTCAAAATATGAAATCCCTTCTACAATGACCTTTTCTAATCCTGCTGTATTTAATTCTTTGTTCAATTCTTTCAATATCATAAAACGATATTGAAACTCTTTATTTTTTAGTTCATTACAAACTTGAAGTCCAAATTCGATATACTTATCTGCAAGTTCTGATTCACCTAATTTATAATACTCTTCAGCCATAGTAAAAACCGCTTTGTAATGTTTAGGGGCTTTTTCAACAACTTCAGAAATATGACGAATCGCTAATTCTGATAAATCTTGACTTCCGTACATCCACCCTAGATTACTTCTAACCATTAGAACATACTTTTCATGCTTTGCATTTTGAAATACCTCTAAAGAATTATTAAGACTTTCTTCAGCTAATTCAAATTGTTTTAAATCGATACAACATAGTCCATATATATTTTCACATAATGCAAGATTTTTTTCATATCCTGCTTGCTTAGAAAATTCTTCTTTTGCTTTTTGGATGTATTCAAGTGATTTTACTTGTTGGTATGAGTGATAATAAAATTCTCCTAATCTATAGTTAAATTCAGCTTTTTCAAATGGGTTTATAATATATTTTAATAGTTTTTCAGCTATATCAAACTGTTCTTTTGCTTCTGTATAATTTGTGATAAGTCTCAAATGAAAAGCTTTGAAGAAATGATAATAATATGCCAGGAATCCTTCTGTTGGGACTTCAAAAGATTCTACCTGATCAAAACTATCTTCTTTGATTGCAATCCAGTCAGTCAGGACATTATATCTGAAATCTAATAATGTATAATACAATAACACGTCTTGATCAGCTTCTACATGATTGATTTTATTATCAATTTCTTGTTTTAAGTTTGTAGCTTTTTCTACTTGTTGTTGCAACATCGAATGATACCAATCGTCTAATGAATGTTTCATTTGTTCTTTCGTTACTACATGTGCACTCACAGCAATTCATCCCCCTTTTCCCTTTATTTGTAATTATTTCAATATTAACATAATTTAGCGAAGTATATATAACCCCCTCTTTTAAATTAGTTGATAAATAATTTTCAGAATATTCACGACTAAATACACAACAAAAAGCCGACTCATAAGAGACGACTTCCTTACTATAATTTTCGAATTCATGATCCGTAAAATGGAAATTCCTTATTTATCTTTGCATGATTTTTTTAATAGAATCATAAACCAAACAAGACTGAAACCAATGATAGAATGAGAGATTGCTACTATATAAGTTAACCCTTTAAAATCAGCTCCATTTAGTTGAAGAAGTCCTCGGGCTGCCAGTGAAGAAAGTGTTAAAATTAATCCAATATTATGGACGATAAACCACATATCAAAACTTTTCACTTCATGAAATGCAAATGATTTTGATAGTGCTAAGGCAATTAAGAAAAATAAAAATCCAAGTACTAGCGTATGTGTGTGTAAAAGGTTCAGCAGAGTAGATCCTAGAATGCCTTTTGCTTTTGCATATTCTCTAGCGAATACACCTGATAATAAACCGATAATTAAATATGTAAACGATGCATTATATAATTTTTTCATCATATACCTCCTAAAGTAGAATGATTAATGTTGATGTCTGGGTATTTATATATACATCAATTAAAAAAACGACATAAAACCCCCTCTTTTCAGGTGGGAGAGAGCATCTGGCCATGCATAGAAGCGGTCAGGGCCTTTTCCTGCCACATGCGAAGTAAAAACAGAAAGAGCAAACGAATGTAGGTTACTTTTGATTCGTAAATTCCTATTCTATTTTCAAATCATGATAGGTATATAGCAAAAACTCCTAGTTTCTCAGGAGTCATGTTATAACAACTCGAATTTTTTCAATTTTATTATAATTATATAATATTTGATTATACAAAACAATTGAACGTTATGTGAACAAAGATGTCATGTTGTATTCTGCATAGCAGCAACTTGAATATCGTGGGTTGCGATACGATAGTCTTTATTTTCCAAACAACATGTCCGTACATCTATCAATCATTACAATGATTTTTAAAAATAACAAAGGCAAGTGATCTTAGCTATACACTAAAACCACTTGCCTCATAAGATTTTATTTAGTTAGTTATGAAAAGAAGGCTTATAGAATGAACGATTATCAAGTGCAAAGACACGCTCTGTGTATTCACCTGGTTTCGTGCGTCCAAGTGCACGATCCATCATGTTCATCTTCGCGTCTAAATTATCAATGTAATGCAGAATTTCTGCTTCTTTTACTAATGGTGGTTTTGGACTACCCCATTCCGCTTTTCCGTGATGAGATAAAACGATGTGCTGAAGAAGCAATACTTCTTCGCCTTCAATTTTTAACTCATCTGCCGCTTTTCCAATTTCGTTTACCATGATGGAAATATGACCAAGTAGATTTCCTTCTAACGTATACGTTGTTGAAATTGGACCAGACAATTCGATTACTTTACCAAGGTCATGTAAAATAACACCTGCATACAGTAAATCTTTGTCTAAAGATGGATACAGCGTAGAAATTGCTTTCGCTAAATCAAGCATAGATACAACGTGGTAAGCAAGTCCTGATACGAACTCATGATGATTTTTCGTTGCTGCTGGATAATCTAAAAATTCATTTTGATGTTTATTTAATAAGTGTCTTGTCAGACGCTGAATGTTCGAGTTTCTCATTTCAAATATGTACTGTGTAATCTTTTCCACCATATCTTCTTTTTTCACTGGTGCTTTTTCTACAAAGTCTGAGATATCTGTCACTTCATTCGCATTCGCAACACGAATTTGTTTCACACGCAGTTGAATGCGCCCTTTATAATTTTGAATATCCCCAGCTACTTTCACAATCGTTTCCGCTACATATTGCTTCTCCACTTCTGGTGATACATCCCATAGCTTCGCTTCAATATCGCCGCTTTGGTCCTGTAAGATTACTGTTAAAAACGGCTTCCCGTTACTCGCGATTCCTTTTGTCGCTGTCTTAATTAACAAGAAGATATCGACTTGTTCACCAACTTCATACTCTGCAATTTTCTTTTTCATCCTGATTCCTCCACCAACTTAAGTACTTTTAGTATAGCACACTACACCTGATTTTCTTTATGCCCACGTGTTAATTTTATCATCTGTTTTTCTGTAAAGAACGATAATAAATGCGCATGACATGTAAAGAAGATGACCTGTCTATCCTTCGCAATCTCTTTTATTAACTGGGTTGTTCGTTCTGTTCTTATTGCATCAAAATGCACAAAGCTATCATCAATAATAAATGGATAATCATGTTCAAACGTATGAGCAAGTGCAAATCTTAGTGATAAATACAACTGCTCCGCTGTCGCCTGACTTAGCTCATGACTGTAAAAACGAACTCCATCGCTGCGTTCAACGATAAATGGCTCCGTTTCTGATGGTGAAAAAATCTTACTGTATTTCTCACCTGTTAAGTATACAAAATACTCTTCCGATTTTTGTAAAATGCGCGGTAATTGTACTTCATGGTAATATTGCTTCGTTTTTGTTAGCACCGTTTTTGCCGCTGCATACGCTGCCCATTTTTTCACTTGTTCGCGCACATGCGACTTTTTCATTTCCCATTCATGTAGTAAATCACCGTACGTACTACCTTCTTCTAAATTTGCAATTTCTATGCGGTGCTTTGCGATACGCTCAGTTAATTCTTTCTCTTTGGAGAGAAAACCTTGTATACGCCCCGCTTCTTGTTTCAGCTTCTCTTCATAGCCTTCTACTTGGTAGTTCTCAGCTAATGATAAACTTATTAAACGCTGCTCTAACATATCAATCTGCGGTAATAAGCGCTGCACTTGTTTCTCTGCATCTTCATGCTTTTCAGCCTGCACCCCTGCTTCTAAAAACATTTCTTCATCCAAAGCTCCTGCCATTTTCCATAGTCCATCTCTTTCTGACAGAAGCTGCTTCATTTGGTGCTGTAACAATTCATATTCTTCCTGCCACTCAGCAAGCTTTTCTTGCAACTGTTTATACAGCTGTCTCTTTTCTTTTTCCTGCTGAATGCGATCACGAATCATATGAAGGGTATCAAAGTCTGTATCTTTCATAACATTCTCTAGTTTATGTTCAAACTGAGAAATCATTTCATATAATGCATCTTTTCGCTCTAATTGTTTCCCTAATTCACGATATAATTGCTGTATTTTTTCAATGCGTTCAAATGCCGGTAATACGTGCGCATGTGTATAAAAGCTCGGAAATAAATATTGCCCCTTATATACATCTACGCGCTCCGCTATACGAAACGTATCTCTCTCCCATTCTTCATATGCCGAAACAACCTTATCATAACTTCTTTCCATTTGCTGCAATTTATAAGACTCTCGTTCAAATACTTTGCGCAGTTCTTCATCTTTTTCTAATTGATAGCGAATGGACAGTGCCTCTTCGCTTTGACGTCCTCCAGCGCTCTGCTGTAATGTAAGCAGTTCCGCTTGCAAACCATCAGTAGAAGAATCTTTATACAAAACAAGCGAAAGTACAATGAGGACAAAAACGATAACACTTGTAAATAACAAAGCGCGGTTATCTAAAAATAAACTCGTCAGCAAAATCCCTGTATTCATAAGTAACAAAAGAAGACAAACTCTCTGCCAACGCTTTTTCTTTTGCTGCGCGGCTTTCGTTCTTTCTTCATATTTACGCTGAATTCGTTCAACACCTGTACCAACAAAGCCCTTATCTTGAAACGCTTTTTCCTTTTCGGCAAATACCTGTCTTTCTTCATCTGATAACATTTGTTTTTGAATGTGTTTTACATTCTCTTCCTGTTCTTCTAATTGCTCTTGCGCTGCTTTAAAACGGTCATCTAGCTGTTCTTTTCGCGTTTCTAACTCTCTTGCCTTTTGCACAGTTTGCGTAATCAATTCTTTTACCGCAAGACTTGTATCAAATGAAAGAACACTTTCTTTTTCAAAACGAGTACCAATTTGATGCTGCAATTCTTCTATTTCTTCTTTTATATTTCCAATACTTCCAGTAATATCACGCATTTCTTGACGCGCATTTTCATATGACATATGCTGCATGCGAAGTTCTTCTACATAGCTTTCTTTTTGCAGAAGCGCTTCTTCTATTTCAAGTGCATCCACTTCCGATTGCACCATCTCCATCTTTTTCTGAAGCGTATCTAACTGAACACAAAGCGGTTCAATCTTTGCTTTTATCGTTTCATAACGCGCTGCACCTCGAACAGGAAAATGTCCGTCCTGCTCTTCTAATAACTTTTCATAAGCCCGTTTTTCAATTACAAGAGGCTCAAGCGCCGATAAGATTTCATAGTCTTGCTTTCGCTGCTCTGCCAGCTCTTTTTCAGTACGACTATGAACAAGACGCTCTTCGCTTTCCTTTAGCTGCTTCACTTGGTTTTCATACGTACCAATCTTTCCTTTCCACTCGCTAAGTTTCTCCTGAAGCTGCTTCATTTCTTGCAGTGATACATTAATTTCAGGCTTACGACCATTCGGTTTAAAGCGCTGATCCATTTCTTTTTCCAGCTTTTTATCTAACTGTAATAATGCGTCACTTCCAACTGCACTTGCTGAAAATAAATAATTGCCAATCTCCGCTTCACCAAGCTGATGAATATTTTGCAAACCATGCATATCGAATGAAAAGACAGAATCAAACAAGCTCTCATTCATCCCGCTTATAATATCTTGTAAAACTTCTTCCCCGCCTGTTGTTCCATCTTCAAAATAAACCGTTACTTCCCCAGCGGCTGTTTTCGGAAGACGCTCGATTTTCAGTCGCCCATACTGCTTCGTCATCACCGTTATCGCACCGCCATATTTACCGCCTTCTTTCGGTTCATAACGCCTTTGTCCTCTCGTAGGAAATCCGAATAAAATACTCTTCATAAACGAACGAATCGTCGATTTCCCCGCTTCATTTTCACCGTACAACACCGTCAGCAATGAAAGATCCATTTCCACATTTTCTAATTTTCCATAGCCATAAATATGGAGTTTTTCAATTCTCATTTTTTATCCCTCTCTTGCTGGAATAATTGCTCTAATATAATATTTTCTGCTTCCTTTTGAATCTCTGCTTTCTCCTCTTCTGAAAAAGATTCAATGACATTACGAGCAACAGGAGATGTCCAAATCGTTCGAAGCACTGCATCCATATTCGTAAATGATTCTAACTCTTGCAGGACGTTACCAACAAAATGATTCTCCTCTTTTAACCGCTCGATTTCCGCAAATGAAATCGTCTCATTCTTCCACTTAATGACATACACAAAATCTCTTCGCTCTTCCCCCGCTGCTAAAATATGAAAAATCTCTTCCACTCGTTTTTCATCACGTAAATAAGGAGACAATGATCCTTGCCCTGTAAACAAAACTGTCAAAAGCGTCCCTTCCTCAGCTTTGCGTCGCTCATTGATCGCTTCCGTACAAGCTGTCATAAGATCATCAACGGTTTCTAATTCATCGATACGAATTTCTATTTCTCCCCAAATAACATCCGCCGCTCCGAAAAAGGAACAATTCGTACCTTGCTCTGTTATCTCAACAAGGTACGCCCCTTTCTCTCCCGTTTCCTTTCGGTGACGCCCTTGTATATTACCTGGGTAAACAATATATGGTTCTTCTGCTAAAATTTCGCGCTTATGTATATGGCCAAGAGCCCAGTAATCAAACTGTTTTTCTTTCAGCTCACGAATTTGAAACGGTGCATAACGATTATGCTCCGCATCGCCGCCTTCCACACTTCCGTGAAGCATCCCAATATGAAAAGGCGCGTCGCTCATTTTTGTATATTGCGCCGTCATATTATCGGTTACGGCTTGCTGCAAGTAACTAAATCCATAAATCGATGCAAGGAGTTCACCATCTTTGTAAAATGACTTCTCTTCTACATATGGCTCTGTAAACACATGAACATTCTCTGGAAACTCAATTGCCGCCCAGCTTCCGCCTAAATGATCGTGATTGCCATGAATCATATACACAGGAATTTCATACTGCGCAAGCCTTTTCATCTGCTCTCTCACAAACACCTGTGCACGCAAGCTTCTCGTTTCCGCATCATATAAATCCCCTGCAAGCAGGACAAAATCAACGCGCTCTTGAATTGCTTTATCGATAATACGTTCAAACGACTGAAACGTACTTTGCTTCATTCTTTCCCAAACAGATGCTGGCACATTCATTTCCATCCCTTTAAACGGACTATCTAAATGTAAATCGGCCGCATGAATAAACTTTATTTCTTTCACAATGTAACGCCCTTTCTCCGTCATACTTAATTTTATTTTAGCACGATGTATCACATATTTCTGTTGCATAATTACTCGTTTTATGACGTAGTAGCTACAACGTTCCGATTCTTTACTCTGACGGGTGTAAAAAAATAAAAAAGATGTTTAAAACATACTAAAGTTCTTTTTAAAATTAAAATAGGGAAGTTATTTTTCAGATGATTTTCTTTTGTATTAGGAGGACATTAAGAATATCTTATATTGTTCTCATCGTATTTTAATCTTTTTTTAGTAGAGTATACCTTGTATCCTACAAGGAAAGAGGAAGAAAACCATGAATGTACTACATTTTTTAAGCGAATATATAAAACACCCAAGAACTGTAGGAGCAATATTATCAAGTTCTAAGCAACTTGCAAAACAAATGATATCTCCTATTAATTTTGAACAAGCAAAATGCATTATTGAGTATGGACCAGGAACCGGAGTGTTTACGGAACAGCTCATTCAACATAAACATAATGACACAGTATTGCTAATCATTGAGAGCAATAAACAATTTTACGATATACTTCAAAATAAATATGCAGACATGAAAAATGTGTACATTATTCATGATTCTGCCGAGTATACGGAAAAATATATTCAGCAATATAAAATTACCCAAGTCGATTATATTGTTTCAGGATTACCCTTTACCAGTTTATCCCTGGATACTTCTAAAAAGATATTACAGGTAACAAAAGAACTGTTAGGGGAGGATGGAAAATTTATCACTTTCCAATATACACGTCTTAAACAACAATTTTTCCGGTCTTTCTTTACAAATATTGAAATAAAAAAAACAAACTGGAATATTCCACCAGCCTTTGTGTTTACTTGCTGTATGTGATGGGGATTCAACCCCATCTCCTTACAGCTAAAGTTAAATGTATCCATAAAATAAAAAAACGTTATTCTTTTTGTAGGAATATACAGAAAGGATAACGTTTTTTTAGATTTTAGGTCTTACTAATATACAATTTTCTTTTTTGGTATAATGCTCCCTAAAACACAAAGTATAAGTATCTATAATACAGTATGTTTTTGACGATATTGTCTCGGGGTCATGTTAGTGACTTTTTTGAAAACCTTTGTGAAATAACTTTGATCATTAAAGTTAAGCCAAGCACAAATATCAGATAATGGATATGTAGTTAAAGTTAATAATTTTTTTGTTTCTTCTACCCGCTCCCTTTGAATATATTCACTTAAAGGGATACCCACTTCTTTTTTAAATAATCTAGATAAATAAGTGGAATTTACATCCATAATTTTAGCAAGATCTTTGAGAGATATTTCATGATAAATATTTTTAGTAATATAATTTATGCACCTAGTGACCGTATTCGAATACTTGTGAACATTGTATTCTTTCACACGATCTGCAAAAGTACATAAAGCATCCTCTATTAATCTATTTACAGAGTACATGTTATCTATTTGTTCTATTGTTTGTATATATAAAGCACTAAGCGAAAAAGCAATTTCTGATGGAAGATTACCCCCTATTGCATATCGAGTAGCTAAAGTAATAGCAATAATTCCATTGTTTTTTTGTTGTCTGAGTTGATCCCCTTTTGATAAAGTTACAGCCTCTTCTTGTGGGAATGCATACGCATATTCTATTACTTTTTTCTTATTTCCTTCCTTGATGTTTGTGAAAAATTCCCTTTCTAATAATACATCGTAATTACTTGGACTATTTTGACGACGTGTTGAAATATATAAATCAGGATTTACTATTTTATAGGAAGTTTCCTCAAGTAATTTATTTTTTTCCCAAACAGTGCCTACATCTAACTTTTCATTAAAGACCATGTAATGTAATAAAATACCTATATGAATTAAAGTGATCTTTTTAATCACAGGTATAGAATGATAGTAGACAATCCCATCTTGTATTCCAGCACTTGAATCAAATTCATTCATTAACTTAATAACCATATCTTCTGATACCCTTGGATATGTAGAAGGACCAATAATAAGCGTTCCATTTACATATTTATGATCTACTATGCGAATTAAGACAAAATTCTCCAAATAGCTGTTGGTTTTTATGAGCGGAAAATTATAGAGATCATTTTCCTGATAAAGCTCACTAAGTTGTTCTTCCTTAGAAGAATGAAAAGGACTGTAAATATCATTAGAAGTAGATTGATATAAGATATCTTTATTTATAGATAAAAACTGAACAGGTACATTAAACATTTGATGTATAATATCACACAAATATTGTGTGTCAATAGAATTACTCATTATATTCCCCTTTTAATTAGATAAAATAATAAACCTTCGTATAAAAACTAAAACATTTCATATCCCCTAAAATGTTATTACAAATTGTCAAAAAAATACCATTTACCCCAAAATATTACCATAACTTTTCCAGAAAGACATGTATTCTTTAGTAATTAATATCTAAATAATTAAGGGGGAGGAAGAGAGTTTAAAATATTTTGTGTAAAAAAATCAAAATGGATTTATATAGCACTACACATCGTTACATATTAAATAGTAAATTTATGGAGTGAGTATTATGTTACAACATATTAATTCAATTGACATAAAATACACTTGTCATTTAATCTTTCAAACATTTAAAGTACCAATTTGCTTTCTAGATAAAGACAAACATATCGTATATGAATTTGCATTTAAAGATATACTTAATCCCTTCTATACTTCTAAAGAGGAGCAGTTAAATGGGTTGTTTAATGGTACCATTCTTCAAAACTTCCCAACCATTAAAAGCAATGAATATTTAGAGAATTTTATCGTTATCCATGTTGAACGTAAGGACTACATAAATGGAAGTTTTATCATAGGGCCATCTATATTTTCAGGACCACTTTCAGCACAAATTGAAAGAATAACAAACGACAGTAGATTAATGATAAATAAAGAAGAAGTTCGAAATTATTACAATTCGCTTCCAATAATCAATGCTTCAACTTTAATTCATATAAGTATTTTACTGTATTATCTCATCTACAATAAAAAATTAGACGTAACCACTGTTCAACAAAAAAACAACCTTTTTGAAAACATGAACAATGATTTGAACACTTTAATAGGTCGTCAGAATAGTGTTATTCATCATGATTATGCAACGGAAAAGAAGTTTTTTAAATACATTGAAACTGGAAATAAAAAAGAAATGCTAAAATATTATTACTCAGTTGACCCAACGACGCTTGGGGTTTTATCGTTAACAAGTGAGGTGAGAAATAAAAAAAATCTTGCCATCAGTTTTATTACTTTAGCTTGTAGATATGCAATGGAAGGAGGCCTTCCTTCAGAAATTGCTTATTCACTGAGTGATTTATATATACAAAGCTTAGAAAAGTTAGATAACTTAAAAGACGTCAATAGACTACTTGAAGAAGTTTTATGTACTTTTGCAGATCGTGTAAAAGAATGGAGGGTGAAAAAATATTCTCCAACTATTCTCGCTTGCCAAAACTATATTGCCAGAAATCTTTATCAAGAAATATCACTTAAAGACCTTGCCGATGCTATTCATATGCACCCCAACTATTTATCTACATTGTTTAAAAAAGAGGTAGGAATTTCTTTAAGTAAATATATACAACAAGCGAAAATAGAAGAGGCACAAAGGCTCTTAAGTTTAACTACACATTCCCTAACAGATATTTGTATTTTGCTTAACTTTACCGATCAAAGTTATTTCACAAAGATTTTCAAAGAATTCACTGGCGAAACACCAAAACTATTTCGGCAGAAACATACCATACTATGAAATAGAGTCCACTTTGAGTAAACAACAAAATTTTTATCAATATACAAAAATCAAAAAGAAGATACCCCCCTATATATTAGGTAGTTATCTTCTTTTTCTTTTCTAAGGAACTTTTTTCAGTGTCCTCTCAGCATCTAGCATGTTTTTCAACTTAATAGCAATACTACTTACTTATTGACCTCGTTGACGGCGGAATAAGATTACCCCAAAGATTAACAACAACATACCTACAAGCATTGTAATAAATTCCGTTGGTGTTCCTCCCGTTTTAGGAAGTAATGCTGTCGTCTTTCCATTTCCTTTAGTAGGTGTAACTTTTGAATCGTTATTTGTGTTTGTAACTTTGTTTATATTTGTATTTGTATTTGTATTTGTATTTGTATTTGTATTTGGATCTTTGTTTGGATCTACAACTGTCCCATCCTTGATTTTCGTATTCGTGATATCATAACCTTTTACTTCTGTTTTATATCCATCTACTGGTTGTTCTTTCACTTCATACTTATATGCTTTTCCATCTGTATCATATGCCGCTAAATCTGTAAATGCATATTTCCAGCTTTTTTCCGCTGTTACTTCTTTCGTATCAATCACTTTACCGTTTTGGAGTAAGTCTACTTTTATCACTTTCGGACGATCTGTCGCATTATCGTCTTTCCATGTTTTTGTTCCTTCTACTTTTGTTTTACCTACTGGTGTTTCGCCTACTTTTGTATTCGTGATATCATAACCTTTTACTTCCGATTTATATCCATCTACCGGGTGTTCTTTTACTTCATACTTGTACGCTACTCCGTTTGCATCGTGCGCGGCTAAGTCTTTGAATTCATATTTCCATCCTTTTTCCGCTGTTACTTCTTTCGTGTCAATCACTTGACCGTTTTGCAGTAAGTCTACTTTTATCACTTTCGGACGATCTGTCGCATTGTCGTCTTTCCATGTCTTCGTTCCTTCTACTTTTGTTTTACCTACTGGTGTTTCACCTACTTTTGTATTCGTGATGTCATAACCGTTTACGCTGGATTTGTATCCGTCTACCAGGTGTTCTTTTACTTCATACTTGTACGCTACTCCATTTGCATCGTATGCTGGTAGGTTTTCAAATGTGTACTTCCATTTTGTTGCCGCTGTTACTTCTTTTGTTTCTACTACTTTACCGTTTTGCAGTAAATCCACTTGAATCACACTTGGACGATCTGTCGCATTGTCGTCTTTCCATGTTTTTGTTCCTTCTACTTTTGTTTGATCTACTGTTGTTTCGCCTACTTTTGTATTCGTGATGTCATAACCGTTTACTTCCGATTTATATCCATCCACCGGGTGTTCTTTTACTTCATACTTGTACGCTACTCCGTTTGCATCGTGCGCGGCTAAGTCTTTGAATTCATATTTCCAGCCTTTTTCCGCTGTTACTTCTTTCGTATCAATCACTTTGCCATTTTGCAGTAAGTCTACTTTTATCACTTTCGGACGATCTTTCTCATTATCATCTTTCCATGTTTTTGTTCCTTCTACTTTTGTTTTACCTACTGGTGTTTCGCCTACTTTTGTATTCGTGATATCATAACCTTTTACTTCCGATTTATATCCATCTACCGGGTGTTCTTTTACTTCATACTTGTACGCTACTCCGTTTGCATCGTGCGCGGCTAAGTCTTTGAATTCATATTTCCATCCTTTTTCCGCTGTTACTTCTTTCGTGTCAATCACTTGACCGTTTTGCAGTAAGTCTACTTTTATCACTTTCGGACGATCTGTCGCATTGTCGTCTTTCCATGTTTTTGTTCCTTCTACTTTTGTTTTACCTACTGGTGTTTCACCTACTTTTGTATTCGTGATGTCATAACCGTTTACGCTGGATTTGTATCCGTCTACCAGGTGTTCTTTTACTTCATACTTGTACGCTACTCCGTTTGCATCGTGCGCGGCTAAGTCTTTGAATTCATATTTCCAGCCTTTTTCCGCTGTTACTTCTTTTGTTTCTACTACTTTACCGTTTTGCAGTAAATCCACTTTAATTGTTTTCGGACGATCTGTCGCATTGTCGTCTTTCCATGTTTTTGTTCCTTCTACTTTTGTTTGATCTACTGTTGTTTCGCCTACTTTTGTATTCGTGATGTCATAACCGTTTACTTCCGATTTATATCCATCCACCGGGTGTTCTTTTACTTCATACTTGTACGCTACTCCGTTTGCATCGTACGCGGCTAAGTCTTTGAATTCATATTTCCAGCCTTTTTCCGCTGTTACTTCTTTTGTTTCTACTACTTTACCGTTTTGCAGTAAATCCACTTTAATTGTTTTCGGACGATCTGTCGCATTGTCGTCTTTCCATGTTTTTGTTCCTTCTACTTTTGTTTGATCTACTGTTGTTTCGCCTACTTTTGTATTCGTGATGTCATAACCGTTTACTTCCGATTTATATCCATCCACCGGGTGTTCTTTTACTTCATACTTGTACGCTACTCCGTTTGCATCGTACGCTGGTAGCTTTTCAAATGTGTACTTCCATTTTGTTGCCGCTGTTACTTCTTTTGTTTCTACTACTTTACCGTTTTGTAGTAAATCCACTTTAATCACGCTTGGACGATCTGTTGCGTTGTTATCGTTCCATGTCTTCGTTCCTTCTACTTTTGTTTGATCTACTTTTGTATTCGTGATGTCATAACCTTTTACTTCTGTTTTATATCCATCCACCGGGTGTTCTTTCACTTCATACTTGTATGCTACCCCGTTTGCATCGTACGCGGCTAAGTCTTTGAATTCATATTTCCAGCCTTTTTCCGCCGTTACTTCTTTCGTGTCGATAACTTGACCGTTTTGTAGTAAGTCTACCTTGATTGTTTTCGGACGATCTGTCGTATTATCATCTTTCCACGTCTTCGTTCCTTCTACTTTTGTTTCGCCTACTTTTGTATTTATGATGTCATAGCCGTGTACGTCAGATTGATATCCCGCTATCGGATGTTCTTTTACTTCATACTTGTAAGCAACGCCATTTGCATCGTATACTGGTAGATTTTCAAACGTATACTTCCAATTTGTTACCTCTGTTATTTCTTTTGTGTCTACTACTTTACCGTTTTGCAGTAAATCCACTTGAATCGCGCTTGGACGATCTGTTGCGTTGTTATCGTTCCATGTCTTCGTTCCTTCTACTTTCGTTTCGCCTACTTTTGTATTTATGATGTCATAACCATGTACGTCAGATTGATATCCCGCTATCGGATGTTCTTTTACTGTATACGTGTACGCTACTCCATTCTCATCATATGCTGCTAAATCTTTGAATTCATATTTCCAGCCTTTTTCCCCTGTTACTTCTTTTGTTTCAATCACTTTACCGTTTTGCAGTAAATCCACTTTAATCACGCTTGGACGATCTGTTGCGTTGTTATCGTTCCATGTCTTCGTTCCTTCTACTTTCGTTTCGCCTACTTTTGTATTTGTGATGTCATAACCGCTTAAGATGGATTGATATCCTGCTACCAGATGTTCTTTCACTTCATACGTATACGCTATTCCATTCGCATCATATGTTTCTAAATCTGCAAATATATATTTCCAACCTATTACTGCCAGTACGTCTTGTGTTTTGATTACGTTTCCGTTTTGGAGTAAGTCTACTTTGATCATTGCCGGACGGTCTATTGCGTTTCCGTCTTTCCATGTCTTCGTTCCTTCTACTGTCAATTTTGCTACTTTTGTGTTTGTAATGTTGTAACCATTTACTTCCGATTTGTATCCTGCTACCGGATGTTCTTTTACTGTATAAGTATAGGCAACACCATTCGCATCATATTGTGCTAAATCTACAAACGTATAATTCCAATTGTTTGCCGCTGTTACGTCTTGTGTTTTAATTACGTTGCCATTTTGCAATAAGTCTACTTTAATCATTGTCGGTCGATCTGATGCATTGTTGTCTTTCCAAGTTTTCGTTCCTGAAACGGATGTTGTTTTTACTTCTTTTGTATTCGTAATGTTATAACCATTCACTTCCGATTTGTATCCCGCTACTGCTTGTTCTTTTACTTCATACTTGTAAGCAACACCATTCGCATCATATTGTGCTAAATCTGCAAACGTATAATTCCAATCGTTTGCCGCTGTTACTTCTTGTGTTTCTACTACTTTACCGTTTTGCAGTAAGTCTACCTTAATCATCGTCGGTCGATCTGTCGCATTGTTGTCTTTCCAAGTTTTCGTTCCTGAAACGGATGTTGTTTTTACTTCTTTTGTATTCATAATGTTATAACCATTCACTTCCGATTTGTATCCCGCTACTGCTTGTTCTTTTACTTCATACTTGTAAGCAACACCATTTGCATCATATTGTGCCAAGTCTGCAAATGTATAGTTCCAACCGTTTGCTGCTGTTACCTCTTGTGTTTGGATTACCTTGTCATTTTGTAGTAAGTCTACTTTGATTGTTTGTGGACGATCCTTTGCGTTGTTATCGTTCCAAGTCTTCGTTCCTGAAACGGATGTCTTCTTCACTTTATTCGGAATCATAAGCTTTACACCTTTTTCAGCATTTGCATCAACTGTAAAGCTTACTTTTGCTTGCGGATCAAAATCCAGATAGTCTGGAGCTGAAATTTCTTGCACATAGTAATTTCCCGCCATTAAATCAGGAACTTCAACTATACCTTGTGCATCTGTTGTATAAGTACCTCCTATTTGCTGACCTGATTCTTTATACAACTTAAACGTGACACCTTGGATGAATTTCTCTTCGTTTCCTGCAATGTGCTTAACAATTCTTAACGTTCCTTTAGGAGGCAAATCACCATCAGCACCGCCATCCATGCTTATATTCTTAACCCATGCACTATTTGCATCCGATACTGGAGCTTCGTTAACAATTTGGTAATTAATCTTATAATTATTTAAAAATGATTCTTGTTTCTTTCCGCTTTCCGTTATAGCAGTTGTATAGCCAACCGCAAAAGAATTACCGCTTGCTTTATCCTTATAAATCAAGACATCAAATGAATTATCACCAGTAAAAGTAATCGTTCCATAGCCTTGATCTTGAAATTGTTGAAGTGTTAAATTTAAAGACGTAGTTCCATTATGAATTGCTATATAAAAACTATTCTTATTAAGTGTTTGCCCGGGCTGCACACTATCAGACAAAACAATATCAGTATTTAACTGCTGTTTTTTATTGTTTATAGCCAAGAACCAACGCACTTCATCGGTATTATCGTGCTGAATATCGCCTGCTTTGTAGAAAAACTCTGTAGGTTCTGTACTACCAGTTGGGCCGCTAATCGTTACCGCTTGCTTTTCTAAATTTGTACCTAGATTTGTCTCGATTGTTTTTGTTTCTCCCGTTGGTACATTCATTCCTGAAACTGTAAAATTAAAATGTCCTCTAATATTTTGAAGTTTCTCAACCACATCAGTAAATGTACATACGACATTCGTTGTCGTGATTTTACAAGTACCAAAATCAGTTCCTTCATCATTTTTTAATAGAATCGTTCCTCTAAATCCCATTAATTCATGAGGTAACGTTAATGTTAGTGTGTCACCAGCCTTCATTTGATTTCCAGATTTATCACTAAAATTCACTCTTATTCCAGTTTGTTCACTGTAACCTAATTGCGTTTTATCGATTGTAAAACTATCCACAAATCCTGTTGTATTTAATTCTTGTGCCTTTGCTATTATAGGCACCAAACTCTGACCTATAGTAAACATAAAGATCATGATGATTGAAAAAATTGAAGTGATTCTTTTCAAATAATGGTAGTAGGTAAACTTTTGAAGTAATCTCCAGCTTTTCCCCTACCCCACACCGTGCATGCGACTTTCACCGCACACGGCGTTCCATCTAATAAACAAGTTCGTAGAATACGCCACTTGGCATCGCCTTCTTTCCCTAATAGATAGCGAGTAACCTGTTCATTAGACTTTGGGCCTTCCCTCCACTCCTTATTATCAGAGCTTCATTGGTACTACACCCCAGCTGCCATCCCTATTCATAACTCTTTCACAGCTTATGTTTATGTATGTGATTGCTGTTCCCCAAGTTATTACTACATCGTTAGGGACTTCTGACGTTCCAAAACTGCTAGGTATATAACTATACGTAGGTCCTTGCCTTTGTCCCGATTACCACTTCATAAGAAGTTAAAACAACCCTTTAGCTTTATCCATCACAAACCGTATGATATTTGTTCTGGAGGCAATATATTTATATGTATACCCATTTCTAGGAACGGATTTACGAGACGTACATTCGGCAGTTCGTCATTGATAATTCAAATTCTGACCATATATAGCTCCCTGTCCGCACCACTTTCGCAGTATGTTTAACCTTTCCTCAGCTTCACCTGTTAGGGCTACTCGATGCGACTTTCCCCCGCTTCACACGCATTCGTTACCAATTACGCATGGGGGAGTATTAACAGCCATCTCGTCATGGGATTTGTTTGGGTATCCCACCGTGGTCTCACAGTTTCAGTTGTTACTAACTTAAATCGTTAGTCCAGGCAATCCCTCGAGTAAACTCGATTTCTGCCTAACGTCACGCACCATACCCTATTCCTTCCCCCTATCCATTGTATTTAGAGCATTTCTAGTACAAATTTCTCTTTCCTCTCCATTCATAAATAAGTGTTACACTTTGGATTATCTTCCCCTTTCTTTTTTCATTGTTTTTAGCATGTATTACTTACTCTTATCATCTTAGTAAGTTAACAAACTAATTTATGGTAAAATTCTCATGAATATATAATTATTTTAAGAGAAACTGGGAAAATTTATGGAATGATTATTATTTTGCAACATGTTCATTTGATTGATATAAGATACACTTGTTATTTCATCTATCAAACATTTAAAATACCAATTCGCTTTCTTGAAAAAGCGATTCACAGCCTTATGATTTCTTGTTTTACTTAAATAAAAATCAAGAATCATGATCATAGAGCCACCTCCTCCTTTCTCTTCAAAAACAAAATAGATACAAAAGCCATCTTACTTATTACCAATCATGTCACATATTTCTTTGCATATTCTAACGTTTTATGACAAAATAGTTATAAGATTCTGATTTTAATTTGGAGGGGAATTTTTATGGGGGCATACATTCTAACAGTCTTTGAAAAAGATGGTTCAAAAGCATTAGACGAATCGTTCGAGGCCGCAACAGAAGCAGAAGCGAAATCAAAGGGTGAATCTATTTTACGAGAAAAAGGATTGTATGAAAAAACACATCGCTGCACATCTTCAGCAGGAAAGCTTGTTTTATTCCAGCGCTAAAAAAAGAAGCGTCATCCGCTTCTTTTTCATTCCATATCTTCATCACACCACGTAAATACCACATCTAGAATGCGATTTCCAATACGCACGCGCCGATTCCACTCTCCAGCTTGAATTTGGCGCTGCAATTCATCTTTCATCTTTTCCGTCCAGTCGTGGATGCTTCCATTCCCGTCGTACGGATATACGCCCTGGAACTCTTCCTGTAGAAGGCTAAGGCTTTCTGCATCCAAATGAAAATGGAAAAAGTAGTTTGCCGTAAGCGATGGTTCTTGCAATTTTAAAAACGGATCGTCAATTTGCTTTTTATTTCGGTAAAAAGTAAATATATTTACCTTTCCGCTCGTAATTTGGTCAATTTGAATTTCGTGCTTCTCTATAATCACGTCTTGTCCACCTCGTTATATACTACCTTTAGTATATATGTCTTTTACACCGAAGTTAACCATTTTCACACGAAATTCATTTTCTTCACCTATTTCCCGGACCTCCAAGTAACAATCAGAACAAATAAACTACACCAAACATGAAGGGGAGAGATTATATGTATTTCGGAAGCAAAGGTTGGTATGTAAGCGAATTAAAAAAATTAGGTATCCGTTACTACGAAGGCAGAAAACTAGAATCTTATCGTACGCATGTGTTGGCTAGTTTGCTTGAAAAAGCGAAGAGACAATCTGCTTAATTTGAAGAAGCTCCTTCTTTGGCTGAAGGAGCTTTTTTCATTTACCTTATTCTGCAGATTGTCTAAAGTAATAAAGAACAAATTCACTACATTCTGCTTCCAATTTTTTGTA
The DNA here is from genome assembly GCF_044764345.1 of Bacillus sp. NPDC094106. NCBI lineage: Bacteria > Bacillati > Bacillota > Bacilli > Caryophanales > Bacillaceae > Bacillus > Bacillus sp. NPDC094106. Next base: position 114,544 of record NZ_JBIWHY010000003.1, read on the forward strand.
AGATTAATCCTTTAGATCTAGCAAGTTTAACCCAGCCTGGATATTCGTTCATGAGTAAATCATATAGCTGATTATCAGGTATCCCGGCAGGATCTGCTACATGAAAGAAATTTGCATTATCAATGAAGCGCCCTGTTAAGTTATCTAACTCTTCTAAGAAACCAAAATTGCCAACGTTTTGATAGTTACCATAGGCATCATAATTCGATTCACCTATCGCCATAAACTGCCAGAAGATAGGCTCATATGAAGAGCTTTCTATTTCATCAATCGTACGGGTTTCATCAAAGGCTGCGCCATCTGTTAAGAACATAACATATACAGGAGTTTCCTCGGATAATGGCTCCCTGCGTCTTTGAGCGAGACCAAAGTAATGTTCCCTAACCATTTTCATAACATCGGAATAATAAGTAGCGCCCTCAAGAGGATAGCGACGAATCATGCGATTAACAAAACCATCAAAATTATCAATCGTTAATTCACCAGCATCATGAGCATATTGTCCGAACAAAAAGATATCGATTGAACCATCATCATCAAACCTAGTTCCAAGCGCTAATATCCTTTCAGCGAATTCTTGAATCTTTCCAGATCTATACAAATCATACATGGAACCAGAAATATCTAGACAAAGGGCCACTTTGGCTTCATGATTTTGCAACCCAACCTTCTCCAAAGAAATCTTCGCCTTTTTAGAAAGATCGAGTAATTTCGGAGCCTGCTTGGCCATTTTTTTCTCTAGTAAAATCTTTTTACTATTTACAATTGGAGTAGGTATCTGTTGATTTACGGTATTTTGTACTTCTTGTTTATCCGCAACCTCACCACCAAAATGCTCTAGTAATGCAGCTAACCCACCATTAAATCCTTGTCCAACAGCAGAAAGTCTCCACATTGACTTATAGTAAATTTCTGAAATAATGATCGCTTTTTCATTTTCAAACTGATTCCCTGTAAATTCATATTTTAGGATTGGCTGCCCATTTGCTTTTACTAGCATGTACCCTGAAGAAATCATAGACATTGTTCCATTGTTATCAATTGTTGCCGTGAACACTAAATTCTGAACAGTAGAAAGCGGAACATTTGATAAATCGATTAAAAAATTGCTGTATCCATTACCATGTGATGTAAGACACATTTCTCTATTTGGAGATTGTAATTGATTATAAAAAACGACAAATCGATCATCTACTATTTTCTTGTCTGCATTTAATCCAAAACAAGTAATATCAATTTCTAAGCTAGATTGTATCGAAATCTCAACTTGTAATTCTTTACATGAAGTGTAATCTGATAACTTGATCTTTTCCCCTCTAATTAAGGACTTCATATACGTATCCCCTTTTTATTCATCTATATATAATAGCTTACAATATTACAAGAAAAGGGAAAAGTGGAATCTTAATGATATATATACATCAATTAAAAAACCAACATAAAACCCTTCTTTTTAGGTGGGAGAGAGGATCTGGCCATGCATAGAAGCGGTCATCAGGACCTTTTTTTGCCACATGCGAAGTAAAAAACGAGTGTAGGTTACTTTTTATTCTACATAGCAAGAATTTAGATGCCGAAAAATTAAATGGATTTATATAAAAAGAACTACTGGTTGAAGATCGCCTATGCAACTAGTAAATGATTACAGTATTGTACCGAGCCCATGTACTGAGAAATTTGTTGTTAGAGAAGTAGCGGGAGACAGAAGAGAAATAAGATTTCTCCTCTATGCTCCAATCATGTAGAGCCAAGAGAGACCTTAAGAAATTAAGTTTTTTTCTATAAAACTGAAATTTTCCTTTTATTGTCTAGACAGGATGAAAATGAAATGTTATATTACCAATGATAATCATTACCATTTTATAATCATTATTAAAAAAAAGGAGGAACCTTGCATGCAATGGTATGTAAAAGCACTAAAAAACTATGTAGGTTTTCAAGGGAGAGCTCGTCGTACAGAATACTGGATGTTTTTCCTTATTAACCTTATTATCACTATTGGATTAGAAATCCTTGTGACAGTATCGGATAAATTTTTGATACCTTTCGCACTTTATGCTCTCGCAATCATATTGCCATCCTTAGCTGTTGGTGCCCGCAGACTGCACGATACAGGAAAAAGTGGCTGGTGGCAGCTACTGAGCATTATTCCTGTCATTGGTGGTATCGTTCTCATTATATTCTTTTGCCAGGATAGTCAAAAAGGCGATAACAAATATGGTACAAACCCTAAGGCTGACACAAGCTATTAATATTATTCTTACTATATAAGTAGATAAATAGCCCATGAAGATTTTCTTCATGGGCTATTTCTATTTTTTCTTTATTTGTGATACGTACTTATACGGTTTCTAATACCTTTTCAAGCATTGTTCCATTTTTAGCATAATTCGTATGCCAAGAAAAAGCTTTTTCTAACACATGAGGAGTTTGTCCACCCCTTGTTTGTGCTTCTTGGTAATAAGCTCGTAGCTGGTCACGATACATTGGATGTGCGCAATTCTCAATAATCAGTTCTACTCTTTCCCTTGGCGCCAGTCCTCTTAAGTCAGCATATCCCTGCTCAGTGACGATAACATCTACATCGTGTTCGGTATGGTCTACATGAGAGACGAAAGGAACGATGCTTGAAATGTTACCACCTTTTGCAATGGATTTAGTAACAAAGATAGCTAGGCGTGCATTTCTTGCAAAATCACCAGAACCACCAATACCGTTCATCATTTTTGTACCTAAAACGTGAGTAGAATTGACATTTCCGTATATATCTAATTCTAAAGCAGTATTAATCGAGATTAACCCAAGGCGACGAATGATTTCAGGGTGATTAGAAATCTCTTGCGGGCGCATGATTAATTTGTTGCGATATTTCTCAAAGTTAGAAAATACCTGTTGCATTTTCTCTTCGGAAAGCGTGATAGAGCAACAAGAAGCAAAATTTACTTTCCCAGCATCTATAAGATCAAAGACCGCATCTTGTAACACCTCGGAATAAACTTCTAAATCTTGAAACTCTGAATCTAACATTCCATGCAGCACTGCATTGGCCACTGAACCAATTCCCGATTGTAATGGCGCTAAACTTTCCGTTAATCGGCCTACTTTCACTTCTTTTCGAAGGAACTCGATTAAGTGCTGTGCCATAATAACCGTTTCTTCATCTGGCGGAACAATCGTCGATGGTGAATCAAGCTGGTTCGTAAACACAATACCCTTCACTTTTTCAACATCAACTGGAATGCCACTAATTCCAATTCGATCATCCGTTTTAACGAGCGGAATTGGAAGCCTTGACCCTTGTTTCCCAGGTTCATATAAATCATGCAGCCCCTCTAGTTGTGTAGCTTGAGCCATATTAATTTCAATAATAATAGACTTAGCATTTAGAGCAAACGCCATGGAATTTCCAATTGAAGTGGTTGGAATAACCATTCCGTCCTCAGTTATTGCAATCGCTTCCAAAATAGCAACATCTATATCCATAACGTCCGCACGAATCATCTCTGCTGTATGAGACAAGTGCTGATCCACGAATAAAAAGTCTCCATTATTAATTCCTTTTCGCATAGTCGCATCAGCTTGGAAAGGCAATCTTTTTCCTAAAATTCCTGCTTCAGCAAATAATTTATCCACATCCGAGCCTAAGGAAGCTCCAGTATATACATTTACTTTAAAAGATTCATCATTCTTAACGCGGTTCACCAACGCAAACGGGACTGCTTTCACATCACCTGCACGTGTAAACCCACTTAAGCCTAAAGTCATTCCATTTTGAATCCAAGAAGCCGCTTCTTCAGGTGTAACGACCCGTTCCTTTAGACGATGGTCCCTGATTCTATCCAAATTATTCTCCATAATTAATCCCTCTCTTAATGAATATTCATAATTATTTTACACATTAACACCATCAAAATAGGGTTTTTGGTATACGATACCGAAAATTCGGATAAAATAGCGAATCCGGGCTCTAAAGCAGAAAAAATCTAGAATCCTAGAAGTTTTCGGAAATAACTAGCGTATGATTGACTAACTGGTATCCTCTCATTATTATTCATCGAAAGTAAAAAGGTAGAATGAGTATCAGGATAAATCGCTTTAATATGATTAACATTTACAATAAATGAACGGTGACATCTAATAAATGAATCCTTCGGAAGCAAGTATTCGAATTCCTGCAGAGAGTATTTATGTGTTCCTGATAACTCTCCTGAATTCACATACGTCTTTTTATCTTTGGCCTCTAAATAAATGACCTTTGAAAAAGGAAGCGGAATCCAGCCGTCCGTTGTTTTTAAGGTAACGACCGATTTTCCATCCGTTAAAGCGGGATAAATTGCCGTCACGCAACCCTCAAGCTTTCCATTATTTAAAAATGGTACGGCCATTCCATGATAAGGAATACCAAAAACATTCCGATCAATAAACTCAGAGGCCTTTTGCTGCGTCACTATTGCTTTATGGGCAATCGTTCCTTCCTTTATAGGATCCCCGACGCTAATTTTTAAATCAATTCGTTTACTTGGCCGATAGTAGATATATTCTTTTGTATTAGAAACGGCAATTGAAATTTCATCTGAAAATAATTCACCAACGACATCTAGTAGTAACCCTAATGTTATATCTTCCATACTATTAACACCCCATTCACTATTATACTACTATTATTAACACCAAACTGTACTGATTCTGTTGGGAAAAATAATAAAGTCCTAATCAAAAAGAAGTTCAACAGTGGTGACACTTGCAAACAGTACAAAAAATATAGACGTTATGTGTTCAAATATTTTTTTCATATAAAGTTCGTTCCTGCGATCAATGTAACATGGAGAAATATCCTGCAGGATTAGTTTCCACAATGAGATCGTATGAAAAAGAAGGGGTGCATGATTAACATGCACCCCTTCTTTTTATATTTACATCTCACCCCGTTACATCATACTGCTTCACTGTAAAAGGGATCAGGTATTTATTTTTAAATCTCATTTACCTATGATACGGTTCACCGTTATACCTGCAACAGAGGTCATTTTATTTTTTCAATATATAATTATTTATTTCATAATACTAGCGTTAATACTTTTTTTAGATATTTTCATTGGCACACATAAATATATATTATGTAATTTTAGTACTAACTTTAACTATTTCCCAACTTCCTCCACATATTCCCATGTTTCTCCTTTATCTTTTGATTGATAAAGTGCGCTGCTATTACCATTATAATCTCCATCTGCCCCTTGCCCAACTAACATATTAAAGACTCCATCTTTCTCATAAGGCATACCTGGAGAATCAAAAGGACTTATTATAGACTGTGTATGATCTAATTTCACTTCATGCGGCGGATAATTTACCTTTTTGAAAGATAGGCCTCCATCATCTGTACGATATAACTCTCCCTCATTACCAGAAGGTCTAACTGCTCCTAAAAACCCCAGTTTATCATTTATAAAAGTAATTCCTGACACACTACCAATTCCTCCGTTGAATGGGTCTGTATTGATAACCTCCCATGTTTTACCTCCATCACTAGTCTTGCTTAGTGAATAAAAAGCGCTACCTAATGCTTTTTCTGTCATATTTAGTTTATAACCAACTTCCTTTGACAGGAAAAACTGTTCCTTATCATTCGTTAAATCTTGTTTCTTCTCTTTAGACCTATCTTTATTTGGAGGAGTCTTTGATTTACTCCAATTTGCGTCACATATTAAGTTATATCTAGCAGGTACTACCTCTTTCTCTTTTCCAGGGACAAATATAGACACCGTATATCCAATGATTTCAGAAGTTGCTTCTTCAAGATTATGCTCCTTACCATCCTCATTAATATTAATAATTCCCTCTGTATTATATCCCCAATTCCTTTTCCCATAATAAATCAATCCGTACTTACCTTCATTCCACTTACTAACTGTTTGCTTAACTGGAATAGCCTTAACCGTTTTAATTAGAGGTTCTACTAGTTTATCATCATCATAATCAGGATTTACATACCCGTCTCGTATTACAGTAATATCTTCTGATTTCTTCTTATCATAAGATATTAAATAAGTTTCCTCTTTCCCATCAGCAGTTTTCCCATAAACAAATGTATCAAACGCTGTGATTGTTCCATCTGAACGAAATGTAAGATCAAAATCAGTTGCCATATATAATTTCTTTGGCAAAGTATATTTTTTATTTATATCTTCAAAAATACCTTCTACTCCAGATTCATATATATTATTATGTTTAAATTTAACTGATCTTTCATGTTTTACCCTTTCTATAAACCATGCAAGTTTGCCATTATAATTTGTTGCACTTTTATAAATCTGTACTCCATAAAACGATGTGATTACAACAATAATGATAATAGAAATATATTTCCATGCAGTTGAATTAGTTAATCTTTTAGATTCATATTCTCTATCTTTTATCACTCTCATTGTAGTAAATGTAGTTATAGATATAAAAAATACTACACATAATAATAAAATATAAGTATTATAATTAGCTCTTCCATACATACATAATGAAGCTAACTCATAACAAAAAATCCAGTATCCAATTATTAATACTGGATTTGTTAATAATGACATAAGTATCCTTTTCGTATTTTTCCCAAATATAGAAATCACTCCTAATTAAATGTATCAATGACATTAAGTATACTTTGTTTTACCAAATATTTGTATAATCCTTTAATCATCATATTATTTAATTACATACGAATTAAAGGTAAAGAAATCGGAATTGATATAGTAATTAAAAGAAAATAAAAAAGCATCCCATCATGCAAAGATCAGTGCTAATCTCTTAATTCCAATTTTTATTAACATTATTCCCATAGAACTAAAACAAAAATTCACTGTACTCATATCGCAGATGCAGTCGCTCAAATAAGTGCTCTAATGATGCTTAGTGTTAGCACACTAAGCATCATTACATCAGGTTTTCATCTGAAATAAACAATTAATTTTTAAATTCAAATCAGTATCCATTACTTATGATTCGGTTCACCATACTTTACCTAGCAAATTGAACTAGCCGTCTACTCTCATATTTAAGAATTGAACAAGTTGATCATTTAAATAACTTGTACTATAAGAAAAATCATTTTGATACCACTCAATAATTATGCCAATAATCGCATTTGCTTGATAAGAACAATAGAGTGAATGATTAACTTCTTCTTTAAGCAAAGCTTCTTGATCTTGAAGTAACAAATGCTTTATTTCCTCGAACAATGAATAATAGTACATTAATGGAACCTTTTTTGAGAAAACAATTCTGTAGAATGATTTATATTTTTCGATATGATGAAAAATCCGAATGGTAGAAGGATCTAATTTACTAGTTTTCAATACTGATACATGGCGATAAGGTTCTTGATAAGAACGTGCCAAATCTGCTGTAATTTCTTTGAAGTATTCCTCAAATAAATCTTCTATTTGTGTATAATGCAAGTAAAATGTACCGCGATTTATTTTTGCTTTTCTGCAAATTTCCGAGATTGAGATGACTTCTAGACTTTTTTCGTTTAGTAATTCTAACAATGCGTTATGTAACGCCTCTTTCGTTTTCACAATACGCATATCTGTACGCATCATTTTTTTCACCTCTTATTGAACACATTTCTTACTATGTGTTAATTATTGAACATTTATCGTTATTTTGCTCATTGTAAGCGCTCTTTTATATTATTATAATTTTTATTGAACAACTGTTCAATAAATACAAAGGGGGCCGTTTCGGATGAGATTAACAGAAAAAGTAGCAATTGTCACTGGTGCTGCGTCAGGTATGGGGAAAGCAATTGCAGAAGGTTATGCAAAAGAAGGGGCAAAGGTCGTTGTATCAGACTTAAACTTAGAAGGGGCTCAAAGTGTAGTACAGGGAATTAAAGCTACAGGCGGAGAGGCCATTGCTGTTCAAACAAACGTTACTTCCGATGAAGATCTACAACGTCTTTTCGATGAAACAAAACAAGCTTATGGGAAATTAGATATTCTTGTTAATAATGCAGGTATTATGGACGGAATGGAGCCTGTTGGTGAAATTTCAGACGAACGCTGGGAGAAAGTTTTCTCTGTAAATACAGTATCTGTTATGAAAACAATGCGTATGGCAGTAAATCTCTTCTTGGAACAAGGACACGGTACGATCGTCAATAATATTTCTGCAGGCGGATTATACGGTGCACGTGCTGGCGCTGCTTACACAGCATCTAAACATGCAGTCGTTGGCCTAACAAAAAACACGGCCTTTATGTATGCGAACAAAAACATCCGTTGTAACGGTATCGCTCCTGGAGCAGTCATGACAAACATCGCTTCTTCAATGACTAGTTTGAGCGAATTTGGTGCAAGCCGCCAAGCATTAGGTATGGCAATTAATCCCCGTGCCGGACAACCAGAAGAAGTTGCACAACTAGCTATCTTCTTAGGCTCAGACGAGGCTAGTTTCGTAAACGGACAAGTCATTGCTGTAGACGGCGGCTGGACTTCCTATTAATTTTAATTCACACCTAATAAGATCACTAATTTAGTGGTCTTATTTACTTATATATTATCCATTTTGATTTTCCAACATATAAGTCACGGCTATGAAGAACAAAAGGTGATCTACACTCGTTTTCTCTCTTTGTTTTCACTTGGCATGGGGCAGGAAAAGGCCCTGGCCGCTTCTATGCATGGCCAGATGCTCTCTCCCATCTAAAAAGAGGGGGTTTATGTCGTTTTTTAAATTTGTACTTATATAGTTACCTATGGTACGGTTCAACGTGACTATATAAATCCATTTCATCTAAGTCATTGCTATGCAAAATACAACATGACCTACACTCACTTGCTCCCTTTGTTTTAACCTCGCATGTGGCAGGAAAAGGCCCTGACCGCTTCTATGCATGGCCGGATTCTCTCTCCCACCTCTAAAAAGAAAAGGGGGGGTATTTTGTTTTTTAACTTGTATATATCCTAACACTCAACTAACTCATTATCTTCTATAAACATCTGAATTTGACAACTATAAGATTCTGTATTAAAAAAATCGTTAAATAACTCCACTTCAATGAAACGGTTAATTTTCAAATGATTTTCTTTTACATATGTAACGATTTTTCTTCGGCATTCTTCCTCGTTCTCTTTACTATAGGCTAACGTTACATACTTTCCCTTTGGTAATATTTTTATATTGTGTTTATCTTCTATATTCAAATCCCCTTGAACCCCACTAAAAACATACTTTGGTTCTACATTCCACCCTGCATTCACATCATATATAATCCCTCTTTCCATTGACATTTTCCCTCCCTTCTCATGAATGATTTTTTCTAAATTCGAATAGTAAAGTAACTCCTGTAAACTTCCTACTTCTTTACATGGTGCTATCATTATGTAACGCTGTTCAAAAAACTGAATAGAGATTTCATCATCATGTAATACATCTTTGAAATTCTCTATATTCATATTTAAGCTATCAATAGTTTTGATTACTTCTTGCATTTTCTTTATGTTTTCTTCTGCTTCATCTCTTTTTAATTGTAAAAATTGTAGTAATTTCTCCGTATCACAGTCCTTAAAAATCTCTTGAAGTTCTACTATACTCGTTCGTAACTCTCTACAGCTTTTTATAATATCTATATGAATAAATTGATCTATAGAATAATATCTATAACCTGTTGTTTCATCAATATATCTTGGAATAAGTATTCCCATTTTGTGATAATATCGTAACGCTTTTATGGTAATGTCCTTTATTTTCGCAACTTCCCCAATAGAAAATAAGTTTTTCACCCGAATCACTTCCTTTATGCTTTTTCTCATATGAGTGTTGACTCTCCTCTTAGGGGAGACCTTATGATCATAATAAGACATTTGCAATAAAATACAAAATTTACTTATACACAAGGGAGTTTCGAAACATGAATACAGTAACATACAGAAGCCTAGTTAAAGAAGATTATGAAGCGGTTAAAACATTGATTGGTGAAGCATTTGGCTTCAATGAATTGATTACGGATAAGAAATTTTTAGATTCAGCATTAAACATCTATCTACAAAGTTGTATTTTAGAAAGTTCATTTAGCAAAGTGGCAGAAAAAGACAATAAAATTATTGGTGTTATTTTGGGCGATTCAAAAAAAGACAAAAATCGTTTAAAGAAAGCTCATAATACTGTAAGTCTTGCCTATTCCATGCTTAAAGTACTCATGGCTAATAAGGAAAATAAAAAATTCATAAAAGAATTCTCAAAAGTTCAAGATGCATATAAAGAACTTATAAAAGAAAAAAAAGATGATTTTCAAGGTTGTATCCAGTTATTTATTGTATCAGGAGAATCTAGAGGTCTTGGAGTTGGAAAAGCTCTAATGAATCATTTGTATAATTATATGAAAAGTATGGATGTGGAATCCTTATATCTATATACAGATAATAGATGTAACTATGGATTTTATGACAGTCAAAACTTTAAACGTATAAATGAAAAAGAAATTTGTTTGGATTCAATGAAAGATAAACTGAATGTATTTTTATACTGTTATGATTTTTAATGAATAGTAAAAACCGTATCTCTTTTTGGGATACGGTTCTCTGCTCTTTACTAATTAGTAAAGAGTCATCTTGAGCATTATATATGCATCAATTAAAAAACCGACATAAAACCCCTCTTTTTAAGTGGGAGAGAGCATTTATTCATGCATAGGAGCGGGCAGGGCCTTTTTCTGCCACATGCGGAGTAAAAGCAGAAAGAGCAAACGAGTGTAGATGTATCAACTAATCAAGTAATGAATGCAATTACAAAAGATAAAAAATATTATGATCGGTATTTGAACCACTCAGTATTGAAATGCTGAGATTTCTGCGAACACCAGTGTAACCACTGGTTATTGTACGTGATTCATGCTGTAGAAAAAAGGAGAGAACGACATGGAATGGGTTCATGAATTATTCCAGCAATACGGCTACTATGTAGTACTTGTTGGAACACTGTTAGAATATATTGCATTTCCGTTTCCGGGGGAGCCGACGTTAGTGTATGCGGGTTATTTGGCACATATAGGAGAGCTGCAATTATCAAATTTAATTATCTTATCATGTATTGGAACGAGTGTCGGAATGACAATTCAGTACTTTTTAGGGAATAAACTTGGTATGCCTTTTGTACAGAAATATGGAAAATATGTATTTTTAACACAAAGAAAAATTGATTTAACGAGAATGTGGTTTGATAAATATGGATATTTCCTTATCTTTATTGGATTCTTTGTCCCAGGCGTACGTCATTTTACTGGATACTTTGCAGGGATTATTAATTTACCGTTCCGCCGTTTTGCCATAACGATCTACTCCGGTGCTCTATTTTGGGTATCTTTCTTCTTAATCGGTGGCTATTGGTTAGGAGGAAACTTACATGATATATTTGGAGTGCTTGGACCGCACATTGGGAAAATTATCTTCGGAGTGATTGTCATTGTAGCCATTACGTTAGGTATTCGTTTTCGTAAAAAATTAAAGTGTATGTTTGTACAAAATATAAGTTAATACGAAATTCATTTTGTTCAAAAGTTAAAAATAGTTAGAGTTAATACAATGGAGCTTGTTCAAATTGAACAAGCTCCTTAAAATTAAGCAAATACTCTCTTAACCTCTTTTGCAATTTCATTCATTAAATCTTCCGCTTGCGGATATAAACCAACTTTATCCATAAACGCATGATCTGTACCGTTGTACTGAATAAGCTTCGTAGGCACGCCGCTGCGAGCAAGCTTTGCCGCATAAGCTTCGCATTCTACTTTTAAATAATCAAATTCAGCAGTTGCAATTAGCGTCGGCGGCATACTGCTTAACTGATTTGACAGCAGCGGAGAAACATGAGGATCTGTAATTTCCGCATTATTTTGCAAATAGAGTTGGAAAAGTAACTCTCCGCTTTCACCCATCGCTGAAATCATTGGAGTGATTATCTCTGCATGGTTACGAATCTCATACTGGTCGAGACCCCAATTGAAATCTTCGGTTTGGACGCCAGCCATATTCACTGTCGGATAAATAAGCGCTTGAAGCTTAATCATCCCCGTTCCCTTTTCAATATCCATCAGTGTGCACACCGTAGCTAAATTACCACCTGCACTGTCTCCAGATACGGCAATTTGCTGTGGATTCACACGAATTTCTTCAGCATGCTCATACACCCATGTTATGGATTCGAAACAATCTGTCAGCCCTGCTGGATATGGATGCTCTGGCGCTAAGCGGTAATCAACAGAAATAACAACGGCACCTGCCTTTTCTGCCAATGCTTTACACGGATTTTCCACGACATCAACACTTCCAGCTATGAACCCTCCGCCGTGAATGAAGATAACAGCAGGCAGAACTCCTTCGTTAGAAGGCGTATAGATTCGCAGAGGAATCGGTCCATTTGTTCCATCAATTGTTTTATAAGTGGTTTCGACTTTACTTTTCGTAACATCGTCATTCTTCCAACCAAACATAGCTCGCATTCCCGTAACAAACCCCATAGTATTTGAAGGATCAAATGACTCGTTTGTCATCGCAGCCATTTTTTCTGCCGTTTGTAAAGTCACTTGGAGAACCCGAGGATCTAATTCGCAGGTCGCATCAGAATCAGGAATCGGTTTCGCAATAAAATCGAAACCTCTTTTTTTGACAGCAGGTATCTCCTCACTCAATTTAGAAACTAGATTCACGTAAGAAGTTGTATTACTCATCATTACCGTCTCCTTTTTTGATCATTTGTATTTCGGAAAACTTGGTTACTGATTTCTCCCGTATTTCGCTGTACGAGAATCTGCAATGACGCCATTCCAATTCAGTCCAAAGGCGAAGTCATATACATGGCCCTCAGAATCAACGTGGCATTCCATATCATGTGCGACGTCTTCCAGCTGTTCCTCAACTGTTCTCATATTCGCTGGCATTTGCATCGGCAAGAGGCCTGATGGCTCGTAAACTCCCGACAGAGCATCCATGATCGCCTGATCTTGAACACCAAAGTTCGCTACGATCGCATCAACTTCCGCCTCGAACTCTGCGACAACCATTGGATTCGATAGCAAAATCGATACGACAACCGGCTTTCCTTTCATCATTTCTTTCGTTTCAAGCACCATGCCTAAGTCGTGCGAATTGTGTGTTGTAACTGTTTTACCTTTATAGGAACGGTTCAATATATCGGTTTCCCTAGGGTCACCAGCAATACTCCGTTCGCGGGCATGCTCGGCTGTATACGGTTTGTATTGAAGGCTAATCGGTACATAACCGTTGCCGCCATTATCGGCATCTTCCTGACTGTACCCCGCGCCTGACTTTGGACTTTGAATGAACACAAGCCCGAAATCTGCTTCATCTGGATCATTGGTAATATCGAAATATTGGGCTACAACGTCAAGATCGACTGGATGCTCTAGTTTCTCCGGCGTTGGCATACCAAACCAGTCCTTCCCAGCCGGCAAATACCGCTTCGGAATGTATACTTTACTTTTTGCTTGCATCGGCAGCGTCTGCCCCTTGTTTTTCAGAAGGACGATTGACTTCAGCTGAGCTTCATAGCCTTCTCTCAAGAAATCTGGATTACAGACGATTTTCTTGCTTTCCTCAGACAATAGATAAGGATTTTCGAAAAGACCAAGCTTAAACATATTCAGAAGCAGACGAACCGCTGATTGTTCGAACCGTTTTCTCATATAAGCTTCTCCGTGTTCAGATACACCTAATTGGTAAGCTTCTAGAACAGGCCCAACTTCGTTATTCCCTCCAAACTGATCCACGCCAGCCATTAATAGCTTATAGTGACGTTCCGCAACACTCAAATGTTCAACGCCCCATGACTTCCCTGTCAAAAACGTATCTTTACTGCCATCCTCATCAGCAGTAATCAACCAATCTGTACAAACAACGCCGTCATAACCATATCGCTCGCGTAGTAAGTCAGTAATTAAATAAGAATTATAAGAGTTACCGACGTTCTCTCCGTTTACTTGATCTTGATCGAACGAAATCGTGTAATATGGCATAACTGCGGAAGCCTTGCTCGTCTTGCCTTCTAGCTGAAAAGCCCCGTCGACGAACGGCTTCAAATGCTCCTTGAAATTGTTTCCTGGATAAACAGCATACTTTCCGCAACCAAAATGTGCGTCTCTTCCGCCTTCACCGCTTCCTCCTCCAGGCCAATGCTTCACCATCGCATTCACACTATCCAATCCCCAACCATCTTCTAGTTCCTGATCACCTTCTGATGTTTGGAAGCCGTCCACATAAGCGCGGGCCATATCTGTAGACAGAAGCGAGTCCTCGCCGAACGTGCCGCTGAAGCGGAACCAGCGCGGGTCGGTCGCAATATCAATTTGCGGTGACAGTGCTGTTGTCATACCAAGCGCCCTGTACTCCTTCGAGGCAACTTCTCCAAATTTACGTGTCACTTCAGGATCAAATGTCGCAGCAAGACCAAGCGTTTCCGGCCAAAATGATACGCGAGAAGCTGTTCCTGCACCGACGTTAAATTCGGAGCTGGCATCAGAACCGTGACGCGGATCCGAGCTGTTGTTTGCCGGAATGCCTAAACTTGTTCCTTCCGCAATAGCCTGCAGCTTGTTGTTCCAGCGCGCGGCTGTTTCTGGATTTTCAACTGTTGTTATGAGAACATGGCGGAGATGATCTTCGGTCAAAAATGCGATTTGCTCATCTGTCAAATCCCATGGCTTAGCGCCGCTCTCTTCGTAAGACTTTCCACCGTAAGTTCCTGGGAACCAACCGTCGCTCGCGGCTGGAATTGCTTGATGCCGACTGTATAACATCAATCCTGCAATCTCCTCGATGGACATCCGCGTAGCAAGATCTTTCGCCCGTTCCTCAGCCGATAACCTCCAGTCCTCATACGGCTTCAGAACCCCATCCTTACTTAAGTTTTTAAAAAACAAGCCGTTCTGCTCAATGATACGAACACTAGATAAAGCGGAATAGCCTAGTAGAGGCCCTTCTTCATTACGGACATATTCAATCGACGGCTGACCTGCATTTTTCTCTTTAGTTGACATAGAAGAACCCTCCATTTCTTAAAATGAAATCGTTATTCATCGCTATGAAGCGAGCATATAAATCATATAGAAATTTTAGAAAACGTTTACATTTTAATTATAAAAAAACCGCTCGTCTTCGAAAAGATAGCGGTTTATCAACTTTTATTGCAATATTTAATCTTTTTATAGAAACAACCTGAGTCATTTCATTAAAACAGGTTAAATTTTAACCCAATTCGTCACCAAACAGGAATGAGCTCAATCAACTGGGCACCATGCGGCTCTAAAATAGAAATACAAGTTCGACCGTTATCCACTTCAACATACTGACTAGTCATACGCGGCCGAGCGCCCGCTTTCAAGTATTCCACATCTTCAGAACAGAGCGATTTTGGTGCTCCCATCTCCACCCAGCGGTCATAACTGCTTCCGTGCTTTCGGCCAATCGTGCGGGTAACGATCCGATACTTGCCACTCGGTAAACCCGTAAGCTCCAGCTCTAACTTTACAGTCTTCACATCTTTGAAACCGTTATACCGGTTAACCGAATCGATAAAGGAAATATCGCCGAGCGCGTACAAATCATCGAAATGGCAATAATTAAAAGTCAGCACTTGATAACCGCCCCGGCCGGATGTAACGATGTAACGATCACCACGCTCAATGAGGCGATCACCCAATTTCGCCAGTAATTCATAGGCAAGCATGCCGGCTTTAGGTATGCCATATTGAGCAAGCAAACCGAGTCCACCATGAAATAAGTCTGGCGAAGCGGCCGTTTCTTCAATGTTGTCGCTCAGCACCCAGTAACCGAAGCCTTCAATGCTGTCTAAATTATCGATAATATTTTTGACGATATAAGCAGCCTTGTACAACGTATCATTCGTTAGTTCACGATGATACGAAGTCGAATTCCACTCTGTCAAATACAGATTGACCCCGGACATCTCATACTTCTCAAGCAGTCTTTTCTCGTTTGCAAGCCGATCCTTTAAAAAATCTGGATTCGGAGACACACCTCCGAACTCCTCAATCAGTTTCTGAAGCGACTCCAATTGCTTGAATTGCTCCATCTGCTCCAAGTTATTCAGCCTTTCATGCGGGTAAAAATGAAGCGGAATAAAATCCGGTAAGCACTGCCGCTCACGACAAAAAGTGAAAAACTCATCGTAAAATTTTTCCTCATCAAGCGTAATGATTCGGCCTGGAGCCCCGATTTGAAGACGAGGCGATATACGTTTTACCGTTTCATAGGTGTGAGCGTACAACTCCCTATACTCCTCCATCGTTCCCGGCCAAAATGCCTTCAACTCCGGTTCGTTCCAAAATTCGAATTTCCAAGATTCTACCTCTTCCCTGCCGTAACGATTCATGCAGTGGCGCAAAAAACGATCAACAAGCTCGCACCATTTATCTATAGATTTAGGCGGACTGATATAGCTCTTTACATAAAAAATGGTCTTGCCTTGGTCCGCTGCCAAAGCGGAGGGCATAAATCCAAGCTCAATAAACGGCTTAAGTTTGACTGAAAGAAGAAAATCGAATAGCTCATCGACCAATCTGAAATTGTATGTCGGCTGCCCTGCCTTATCCTCTGTGTACACCATCATCGAGTCATCAAATATGCCATGAAACCGCAAATAACGAAATGGGCAACGCTCCTGAACTATTTTAAGTTGCCGCTGCATGTCCGCATGCAATCCTTCTTTTGCTTTTCCAATCGTTATTAAGTTTTTCCATGTATGCCTGATTAGACTGCTGTGAGCGGATACATTGACCTGATATGCCTCCGTGTCCAGCGCCGTAATTTCTTCTGCCTGCTGCGAAGGACTTCTCTGTAAATATTGGCTAATGATTCCGAGCGCGCTCGATTGATTAAACGTCAAATAATTGGAAGATGCCCGTTCTTTCTTCTTGCCAAGGTCTGGACGAAAATGCTTCCGGTACTCGTTTGGCGTTACGTTATACCTTGTTTTAAAGGCAGTATAAAATGACTTGGCGTTCGGAAAACCGTGCTTCAGCGCGATATCCGCAATAGACGTTTCTCCATTGTGGAGCAGTTCCTCCACCGTATGTTTCAAACGAATGCTCGTCAAATAAGATTGAAAATTAAGGCCGATGTTATCACTGAAAAACTTAGACAAATACGGAATGGACAAAAATTCACGCTCAGCAATTGCCTGTAGTGTAATCGGTTCTTTATAATGGTCGTCAATGTAGGTAATGATACGAAGCATACGCTCCATATATTTCTCGTTCATAACTCCTGCGGATGCTGAAACCTTAAATTGTTTCAGAAGAATAGAGAGCACTTCTAACATTCGAATTTGCATGTCGATCTCATATACGTCACCTTTTTGATACGTTAGCTGCACCATCTCGGCCAGTAAACGACGAATCTCGTCTAAAGCATGACGCCGCTCCTTATCCGTCTCCCCCGAATAACAATCGAAGCTAATCTCATCCGCCCGTGCCACTTTTTCTTTCAAATAACTAAAAGGGATAAGAAACGTTGCGATAATGTTCCGATCAAGGCCAATCACCTCATGCACATGACATTGGTTGATTAGCAGCACGTCCCCTTCAGAAAGCGTCCGTTTCTCATGATGTAGTCTAACCTCCACCGTACCGCGCAGCACAAAAATAATTTCTACGCTGTTATGCCAATGACTCGGTACATAGTTCACACTGTTCAGTGAAACATCGAAAGGCAGACTGTCGTTCGTCTCAACCAACTCGTATACGGCATTTCGCATGAACCTCTCCCCCGCCTCCTAGAATGATAGTTTCTTTTTTCATTAGGCTCTGATTTGTGTTGTAATTCCACTAAAATTACAACACTGATAGATTGGGTATATCCTTTTTTATATAAATCCATTTTCATTTTTCGACATCTACATCCCTGCGGTGCAGAATAAAAAGTAACCTACACGCGTTTGTTCTTTCTGTTTTTACTTCGCATGTGGCAGAAAAAGGCCCTGACCATGCTCTCTCCCATCTAAAAAGAGGGGTTTTATGTCGTTTCTTTAATTGATGTATATATAGTATTATACCATTCAATTAGCAATCGATTTGAACAGCGTTTTTGTGGCAGAAGAAAAGTACGAAGAAATGCGATCGCTGCTGGAGCCTGATTTCATGTTTCTGCAGGTTATTCTGTTACTCAAAGTAATACAATAGATACAAATAACAGATATACTAAAATTAGAGCATACGCAGAATATAATGGATACCGTTTTGATGTATGGGAATCTGATTGGTTTAGTGATAGTAACGTAGAAAGTGGTACAGCATGAAGGTCAGCAGGAATATGTTTTGTAACATATCGCCCATTTTTTCCTAGTCTAATAATAAAGAAAAAGGAGGCATATATTTGAAACATAATAAAATACGTATTATTATGTTGGCAGCTATATCATTAATTGGTGGAACTTTACTTTTAAACAGTCTAGAGTTAGCTGAACCTCTTGTTCACTCCTCGGTACAATCAATAGGTGGAAATATAGATACAGCAACATATAACGTCGTTTTAAATAATTATGCTAATAGCTTTCAAGTATTGGGCGGAATTATATTTGGCGTAGGCTTTTTCTTCTTTATATATTCATTGTTTTTTACAAAAAAATAAAAAATCCCCTTCAAGTAATCGTGTAACATCCATGTATGTACATGGTCCTTTTACACTTTCTACTTAAAGGGGATTACCTTTTACAAAATTAAACGATTTACTCGCTTATTTATCCTGCATTAACGTGCAGTAATACTCCCATCTCAAAATTCAGCAAAAGCAAAGGAGTGAGGTGGGAGATAAACTGCCCGTAAAAGCCCGATTGGTTCAACTAATAATCAGTGGGGGATGAAGCCCCCCACTGATTAAAGTTTCACTTTATCTTATGAATACGCGTCCTATTTGTGCTGCTGATTGCGGATCTATTGTCCATTGATCTTTCCCTTTTTGTACCATTTTAACTGTAACTTCCTCTTCAGCATATGATAATTTTACGTCTTGTAATAGTTTATTATATGTTTCAAAAATGGCCTTCATAAGGTCATCTTCTGAGATATTTGGATTTTGAGATGCCAATTTCATCATTTCGGTTTGCATCGGTGATTGTAGTGCACTCACATCCATTGGTTTTCCCTTCAACTCAACTTCTGCTTTTCCATCTTTGCTGGATAGTACTTTCGTTTCATATTTTACATTTTTTTGAATCGCTGCTTTCAAATTCTTAAGGAACTGACTTAATAACTGATCATCAACTTTTTTTCCTATTTCTCGCTCCATTTGTTGCTTAAATCCGTTTTCAACGTCACTAATAAATTGAGAGCTGTCTTCCCCTGTTAATTTTTTCAATTTGTCTATATCTTTATCATAAAATGCTGCGTTCACATATGCATTTAATGCTTCAGCTGGCTTTTGTAAACCCTTTGCCTGTTCGGATAATTTTTTTCCGTCAATCTTATACGTCACTTTTTCTTTTCCATCTTTTTTTACATCCTCGGAGTATTTCTTATACACTAGCTCATAAGAAGAGGCCTCCTTAACATCAAAATACATGTTTCCCTCTATTTTTTTCCCTTTATCAAGATCGCCTGGGTTTAACATATCATTGGCTGAACCAAAATACTCTTTTGCTACTTGATCATCTTGATAGAGAGTAAAATCTCTAGGGATCATATGTAATGTTTCTTCCCCTGTATTTTTCAGGCTAACTTTCACCTTTAACACTTGACCATTATTTGATTTTGAATATCGATCGGGTAGAACAAACTCTGCGCTTTCTACCTGTACCTCGACACCTTTTAATTTTGCCGTCTTCCCAACTTCAACTGTTTTTGGTTTTTCTGGTTCTGATGACGTTTTTTTCGTATTACAACCGCTCACAATTCCAGCCATCAAAACAGCTGTAATACAAATACTTGCTAACTTCTTCATACTCATTACTCCCCCATTGCCTTTTCTGTATTTTTCAAAAAATCTTAAAAATACTTCTTAATTATATACTGAAAAATGAAGATTTGCATAGAAAAAATGGAAATCTTATACTAAAAATACTAATATTACCTTATTGTATTATTCAAATAAAATATGTAATATAAAAAAATGAAAAGTACAAAAATAGTAGCTACAGTCGTACTCACAACAGGATTGGCGTTATCGGCTGTGGCACCATATGAAGAAGCTCATGAAGATGAAAAAGATCAATTGCAGGTTCGAATGCAAGAAAATTCATTCCGCACAGGTGAACTTACATTATCATCATAAAAGGCTTTGAAGCAGCAAAAATTAATTGAACAAATTCGCCTGAGGTAAAATATGATTCATACTCTATCCATATGGTCACATCTGAAGTTATTTCAGGCATATATATTACAAAGAAAATTAATAGAAAAGAAACAATCTCCTTTATTATTAAACTGTACCCCGAATCGTGGACACTAAAAAAAGTCCATGATTCGGGGTTTCATGTATCTTTTCCCCCCACCACCTCGTTAGAATGTAAACAATGATGAAAGTGAAGTATGGGAGATGAGTAAAATTATTTTAATGTCTTTTTTACAAACAAAATAAACAGTAGCAAACTAATAAACCCAGATACAGCACAAACAATAAATAGCATTTGGTATCCCATAAGTTGTGAAACAAATCCTAGAATAATAGATCCTAAACCAATCCCTAAATCAAAAGCTGTAAAAAATGTAGCGTTTGCTACTCCTCTTTTCTCTGGTGGAGCCAATCGTATCGTTGCTACTTGAAGCGCAGGTTGTGCTGATCCAAATCCAATTCCGTACAAAATAGCTGTAATAACTAGTCCAACAATCCCTTTTGTCATTGTTAGGACGAATAGTGCAATTATCATTATAAAAAGTGCAGGAACAATAATGATCCCTTCTCCACGCTTATCGGATATTTTCCCTGCAATCGGTCTAATTACTATAAGTGTGACAGCATAAACTAAGAAAAAAGTACCGGCATTCACTTGAATCTTTGCCGCAAACAGTGGTAAAAATGTTGTAATACCACCAAAAGTAAGGGATAAGAAAAATGTCACAATAGCGATTGGTAAAACCGTTTTTTCAAAAAATGATATTGGTTGTTTTGATGTATGCTGAACGGCTGGAATTTTTGTACCAAGCGCAAGTATGAATGCAATACCTGCTAACGCTGTGCATAGAAGGAATAGATAATGAAATGAAAATGATTTTACTACCCAAAGACCTAATATTGGTCCTAAAGCCATACCTAAAGTCATTGCAAGTCCATACCATCCCATTCCTTCTCCGCGACGAGATTGTGGAATAACATCAGTCACAGCCGTTCCAATCGAAGTTGTAGCAATCGCCCAGCCGATTCCATGAAGGATACGTAATGCCACTAAAAATATAATGCCTGTTACCCAATCGTAAAAATACATTGTAATTGCAAAAAATAATAGCCCGCTTATTATAAATACGCGCCTGCCATATCGATCCATTAATCCTCCAACAATCGGACGTAAAATGACTGCCGATATGGTAAATACTCCAATAATAAATCCAACTTGAGATTCACTTCCACCTAATTGTTTAATAAACATAGGTAGTGTTGGCATTAATAAATAAAAACCACTAAATAGTAATAATGCTGTAATTGTCAGCATGATATAGTTCTTTGTCCATAAACGTTCCATTATAATGTAATCCTGCTTTCTATCGTTTAATAAGTTAAGAATGTTCTTACCGCCCAAAAACAGCGAGATAAGCGAATAAAAAAGCAGTACCACCGCTATAAAAGTGTTGGTACTGCTATATTACGTGACAAGTGTTTTGTTAATTAGAACGTACTTGCTACTTTAACAGCCTTTTCAAGACCTTCGGCAATAATTTCTTCTGCTTTATCTGGGAATTGGTTGTGACCTTCAATTATTACTTTTTCGATATCTTTTGCACCGAAGAAGCCCATCATACTTGCTACATATTTAACAGCCATTTCCATTTCAGCTTTTGGTCCTTTAGAATATACGCCGCCACTTGCGTTTAATAAGGCAATTTTCTTATCTCCAATAAGACCTACTGGACCTTCTGGCGTATATTTAAATGTTTTGCCTGCGCGGTTTAAATAATCAATATATGTGTGTAGTACAGCTGGAATTGTTAAATTCCATAATGGGAAACCAAAGACTACTTTATCAGCTGCAAGGAATTGATCTAAATATTTATCCGCAACAGCTACTGCTTTTGCTTCTTCTGCTGTTAAATCAAAGCCTCTACTAGCCTTAAATGTGCCGTTAATCATATCTACTCCTACATATGGCAATTCTTCATTGTATAGATCAAGCTCTACCACTGTATCATTTGGATGTGATTCTTTATAACTCGCTAAAAAAGCCTCATATAATTTCACACTAACCGCCTGATCTGCTGGACGATTGTTTGCTTTTACAAATAAAACTGTTGTCATTCTCTTTTCCTCCTGTTACTCACTCTTATGTTGTTCTATATTTACTTACTAAAAAGGATTTCCAGCTGTAATTGTCATTAAGTATATCGCCAGTAAATTTGAAAAAACATGCTAAGGATTTTTACCATTTTGCTAGCGATACCTATTATGAATACAAATTTATCTTGGTTCGATAACAATGCTGAAACACATTGTCTTTACAATATTTTTTTAAAACCATACTCCATTTCTCCACCTAGCGCTTCAGCTGTATCACCAGTTTCTCTGAAATCATGTATATAAATTTGTTCAAACGGACCAAAATTTATTTGCTTATAAAATTCAAAACATGGGAATCCATCATGTGCACCTTGAATATCGACAATACCATCTTTTTTAACATGTACGGTTAATAGATAGTCAACGGGAGGTGCATATACATTTAATGGGTTGCTCGCACTTGCACTCATTTGAAGCTTGACGTCATCAGAACTCCATACAATATTCGTGCACAAAATATTTTCTGTACTCGCTTTTCCTGTTCTTTTATTAACGGAACCATCTGGAGTTGTGACTCTTTCTGTTGTTATGCCAGTATTCGCATATGTGAAAATTTCTTTTTTGTAAAAATCTACAACTACTTCTTGTTCAATTCTGGAACGCATAGCGTTTACAGCATAAGGTGTAAATTCACGTGAGTCACCTTCAAATTCGATTACGTTTCCTGTTTGAATATCTTTCTTAGGTTCAGTCCAAGACATCGGGATAAATACACTTGCTCTAATTTTAACGATATTAGTCATGAGACACACCTCTTTAATTCTAATTTTATTTTGGGTAATCATAACATTGAACCCTCTAGCAAAACAGGGTGCAATTGCTTTTCCTTTACTATTTGCTGCTTCTTGTTTAAATAGTGATACTCTTCTAATTCATATTTATATCTAGATTGTCGTTTTAAAACTATACTCCATTTCTCCAGCTAGCGCTGCTGGAGTGTCACCAGTTTTTCTGAAATCATGTGTGTAGATTAATTCAAATGGACCAAAATCTGTTTGTTTATAAAATTCATAGCATGGAAATCCATCATGGGAACCTTCAATATGTGTAACGCCACTTTTGTTAACACGTATAGTTAATAAATAATCAGCTGCAGGCGCTGCTGTATTTAAAGGATTGCTGGCACTTGCACTCATTTCAAAAGAAACTTCATCAGCGCCCCACACAACATTCGTACATATAATGTTTTCTGTACCTGTTTTTCCTTTTTTATGCTCAATAGAACCATCTGGATTTGTAATTTTCACAGTTACGATACACGCATCTGCAAATGTAAAAATTTCTTTTTTATAAAAATCAATAATCACTTCTTGCTCTAATCTTGATCGCATTGTGTTTACAGCGTATGGTGTAAATTCACGTACATCACCAGTATATTCGAATACCCTTCCTGTTGCAGGATCTTTAATAGGTTCCAACCAAGCATAGGGTGCAAATACACTCCCTCTAATTTTAACGATATTAGCCATGAGAAACCTCCATAATTTATTAATTTTTGTTTCGATGAATCCTATTTCTTTCATAATTAAAATATAGTCAACTTGATTGACTATATTGCACATAGTACAATAGAATTTCGATAAAGTCAACTTAATTGACTTTATTAAAGGAGGTTTTATATATGAATCATCAAGTATTTAGTGACTTAGATCTTACATCACTTTTGTCATTATCCTTTAGTGCATCGGTTAATGAACTACATGAAAGATTGAGTGAATTGGGATTTGAAGATATTAGACCTGCACATGGTTTTATGTTTAAATGTATCACTCCTAATGGAGCAACAGGTATAGAACTAGCTGAGTATTTAGGAATTACAAAGCAGGCTGTGAGTAAAATGGTAGATTATCTTGAGAAACGCGGTTATGTAATACGCCAAACTCATCCCACTGATAAGAGAGGGAAGATTATTGTTTTGACCGAACGAGGTTGGCTAGTAGTGAAAGCAAAAGAGGAAATACTAACCGATATTGAAAGACGCTGGATTGAAAACATAGGCGCTGAACGAGTGCAAATGCTCAAAGAAGATTTAACAAAATTAGTTTATGAAGCAAATGAAGGGAAATCAGCATCGAGGTTAAGACCTGTTTGGTAAATATAGAGTTTTTGAACTCCCCCCACTTATCGGCCAATGCCGCTTGAAGTGGGGGATTCCTACGATATATATATCAATTAAAAAACCGACATAAAACCCCTCTTTTCAGGTGGGAGAGGGCATCTGGCCATGCATAGAAGCGGTCAGGGCCTTTTTTTGCCACATGCGAAGTAAAAACAGAAAGAGCAAACGAGTGTAGGTGACTTTTTATTCTGCATAGCAGGGATGTAGATGTCGAAAAATGAAAATGGATTTATATAGTTTAAAATACGAAATTACCAATTTACGCCCGAATTGAACTTACCAAAAAAAGCTGCTTCATCAGCAGCTTTCTTCCTATCTATTATATTTTCTCTAATTCACTACCAAGAAACTTCGCAATCTCTAGCATACCGTATTTCCCAACGACTGCTTCGGCGTCAGCATTGTAGTTTGTGTTTGTATTAATGTCATAAGTGAAAATTTCACCATCGGCATTTCGAATAAACTCAATGCCAGCGATTGCGATATCATTTGCAGCCAAAACAGCCTCATATTTTTGAATAATTGGGTCATCAAAGCCCTCAATAATTTGAAACTTCGGTTTTTCCGGGGCTTTCTCTCCAACAGGACAGAACAAATCACCAATTTGACAAGCATCAGCTGGGCATAATTCAAAGCCTTTCGATGTATCAACTTGAACTGCATACACAAATTTCCCGCCTACAAACTCACAACGTGTAATGTAAGGCTCAGGAGATTGAATATATTCTTGAATTAATGTAATACCATCTACCGGCTCTTCAAATGCTGCACTTTCTACGTATTCTTGTAAAGAAGCAACTGACTGAAACAGTTGAACGCCTAGTCCTTTTCCAGCACGGTTATGCTTCGTAATGAATGGACGTCCTTCAAATTGCGTTGCCGCTTCTATAATATGATCCTTACCAACAGCTGCAATTGTCTTAGGTGTTCGAATTCCTTCTGCATTTAGTGCCATATATTGTGCGACTTTACTTACTTCAAGCTGTAATGCTCTGCTTCCGTTGAACACTTTTCGATTATACCTCTCTAACCAAGCAAGGACAGCACCTGTAAACTCTGGTGCAAAGCGGTGATTTCTTGTATGAGAAGATGCACTCATACGATTATAAAATACACCCTGCGGTGGAACAGACGAAAGATCAACATTCCCTTTGTCTAAATGCCATTCTTCATAAGGAAGACCGAGTTCTTCCAATCTTCTCGTTAGATGTCTTGTCCACTCTGTGTTTTCATGAATAACGTGAATCTTTTTCAAGGGAATACCTTCTTTCTAAAATGTGATTGCATTCATTATACTATTTTTAGTAGTCTGTAAAATACTAATTTTACAACAACTTAATCTTAATACAAGAAAAAACGAAAGACGATACGAAGCGTCTTTCGTTTTCTTACTAAATGACAAAGTCCTCTGGTTTAAAGCTCCTTTATTAGCTTCGTAAGCTCTTTGAATCTTTTATCAAGTTCCATGTATGCTTCATCTTTAGGAGTTAAAAAGCTGAGTTTTCCTAAAACTTCTTGTCTTTCTGTTTCAAGCTTTAAACGCAATTCAGCGAGATTATCTCTTTTTTGAGATGTTTCTTTCAATTGCTTTTGTATGCGATTGTTTGAAAACACTAGTCTACTGTTAGTCGTTTTTTCAAGGAAGTACCGATCATGCGAAACGATAAGCAATGTGCCATTATATTGTGCTAATGTATGTTCAAGCTGTTCGCGTGAAGGTAAGTCAAGATGATTTGTCGGTTCATCTAAAATAAGCACATCTTTTTCATCTAAAATATACGCCATGAGCTTACACTTTACACGTTCACCCATACTCATGTGTTTGATTGACTCTTTCCATTGAGAAGATGTAAATCCTAAATGCCTCATTAAGTTTTGTACTTTTCCTCTTTCTTCAAAAGTCTCTTTATAAAATAATTGTTCTGGTGTTTTTTCAAGTGGTAAATCAAATACCTCTTGTGTTAAATAACCAATATTTGCAGATGGTGAGATCCACACTTCCCCTTCAACCGTTTCATGTCCCATAATCATCTTCAATAATGTTGTTTTCCCGCAGCCATTAGGACCAACTATTGCAATTTTCTCACCATGTTGAATTGTGAAATTAACTTTCTCAAATAATGTTCGTTCCTTAAAACATTTTTTTAATCGTTTCACTTCTAAAAAACGTTTTCCTACCTTGTTATTTGCTTGAATGGAAAACTCTACAATTGGGTCTGGTTTAACACGTTCTACTTTCTTTTTTTCAAGCTCTTTTTCCAAACGCTTTTGTTTTGACTTAACTTGTGCATCCGTTCGCTTTGCCTTAACACGATAGTATTCTTTAAATCCCTCTTTTTTTGTCGACTGTGCATGTGCTTTTTGCGACCATGATGTTAATTCTTTCATTTGCGATTCTATACGTTCAATGTTCTTTTGTTGCTTTTCATATTCGCGCTGCTGAGTGAGCCTCTTTTGTTCCCGAAATTTCATATAACTCGTGTAATTCCCTTTATGCTCAATTAGTTTTCTATCTTCTATTGACCAAATTTTCGTTGCAACAGCATCTAAAAAATATCGATCATGTGATACGACGATGATTGTTCCACTATAGCTTTTTATCTGTTCAATGAGCAATTCTGTACTCTGCTCATCTAAATGATTCGTTGGTTCATCTAACATCAGAAGGGTTGGATTTTGCGCAAATCCTTTCGCAAGTCGGATTTTAAGTTTTTCTCCACCGCTTAACGTATGAAAATCATTTGTTGGTACGCCCCATTTTGCAAGGAGTTCCGCTTCTACTGTTGTTACTTCCTTAGATGCAAATGCCTCTTTTTCTTGTTCAACATATGCCACCGTTACGTTCGTCTGTTGCCATTCCAGTTGCCCTTTTGTTGGTTCTATTTTTTCATTTATCAGCTGTAACAAGGTGGATTTTCCGGCACCATTTTTTCCAATTACGCCGATGATATCCCCTTGTTTCACTGTAGCTTTCATTTGTTCTAACAAGGTATGTTCCATTATTTCCACATAAACATCTTTTAGTTTTAAAAGTTCCTTCATACTATCGATCCCTTTCCATAAAAGGAGAACAAAAAAATCCTCCCAATTATATTTGGCAGGATTAGTCGTTATAGTATTTATACCCAAATAAGCTATTGTATGAAATAGCTTTACTTTCTTATGGAAAATGGGCAGACTAATCCTATTTTTTATAAATTGAAATATCCAATTTCAACATTTAAAAATAAGATTAGTTAATCATCGTCCACCCATCATCCTTTCCGTCATTAATAATAATAATATTGTAGCATGGTGATGCTGCATTCGTAAACGGTATGATTTAACTCAGTACCAATCGCCCATAACAAAGTATTCATTGATGATCCATTACAATAGGTAAGCTCTTTAAGGCCTGGCCCATCGCTGAATCGATTAAATGATTGTTAACATCAAACCCTTCTACTTGACGGATATCGGCGAACCGTTTCACAAATGAAGTCAAAAGAAAAACCTGTATCAATGATTACTCAGTAATTCCGCGATACAGGTTTCTTTTATTATATAATCAACAACTACTTCATTTAACTTCGTAAAAATCCACCTTCTGAGTTAATCACTTGACCAGTGATCCAATTCGCATCGTCACTAGCGAGAAATGCCACGATGCGCGCTGCATCTTCCGGCATACCAATACGCCCCATTAAAAATTTAGGCAAAAGGTGTTTTCTTATTTCATCCGTCATCCATGTCGAATCTGTTGGTCCTGGGTTTACAGCGTTAACCGTAATTCCTAAAGGAGCAAGTTCTGCCGATAACGACTTCGTAAAAGCGGCAATTGCTCCTTTCGTTGCAACGTATGCTAGTTCCCCAATCATCGGCCCTAATTCTTGCCCGGACGTCATATTAATAATGCTTCCACCATCTCTATTCGATTTCTCAAAACGACGAGCAAATTCCACGCAAAGAAGAAAAGTTGACCTCATATTAACCGCATAATGGTTATCAAGTATATGAGCATCCAACTTTGCATATCCATCTCCTGTTGAATATGCTGCGTTATTCACTAAAATCGATAAAGGACCAAACTTCTTTGAAACAGTATCCATTATTTCAAATGCAGCGTTTGCATCTGACAGATCAATTTCTAAATTGTCACAGCGAACCCCAAATTCCAAAATCTCTTTTTGAAATTTCTCTGGCCAACTAGCCTCTGACTGCCAATGTGTAAAGAAAATATCTATACCTTGAGAAGCAAATTTACGGCATATAGCCGCACCGATACCCCTTGGACTACTTACTCCTGTTACAAGAGCAACTTTATTTTGTAAATTCGTCATTTCATATTCCCCCTAATAAATAGGGACACGATGATATGTGTAAGTAGAGATGTATTACTCTCATAACAAATAAAAGCCGATACACACAGGTATCCGCCTAGTAAATGGAATGATAACTCCACACCATGCATCCCTTGTATGATTATTGTTTCAATAAATAGACATACTCCACCCGTATATGTATAGGAAAAGCACTCTATTCACTTTATTTCGTAATCATTACAAGATTTGCCACATGTAGAATCTCAATTCCCCTTTCATTACATCTCTACCATTATTATACTTTTATTACTAGTAGTAATCAATATATTCATTTATTAATATATTTATTATCACCTATCACCCTCCTACACTCGTTTGTTCTTTCTGTTTTTACTTCGCATGTGGCAGAAAAAGGCCCTGACCGCTTCTATGCATGGCCGGATCCTCTCTCCCACCTAAAATATCGTTTTTTAATTGATGTATATATATTATTAAATATCGAAAAAGAGAATAGTCACTTGTATTACAAGAGTAGATTTAAAATAAAGTTCGATAATTTATAAAAAAGTCTGATCATTTATAATAAAGATTGATAATTTGTAAAAAAGATTGATAAAAAGATCTATTTTATAGGGTATTTCTTTGTTCAATAATCTGGCCATTTAATTGAGTAAGTCTTATTAAACGAACGGTGGCAGGATAATGAATTTCATGAAGTAAAATAAGAAATTAGCGTAGAGAATTATTTAGAAAACAAAAAGGGATATGCCTTTGTTAAAATAACAGATTTATTTTTAGTAAAGAAAAATTAAGCTTGAAATAAAGGCTTAAAAAACGGTATGGACATTGCCAACCGTTTTTTTAGGGATTTATAAAACTTTTCAATGAAGTGCGTCGTCTAATAAATGTGGAGGAGGAACTGATGTGGATGAATTAACAGCAGAGGCGTTTGAAATAGAAGATAAGGAGGACCTTATAGATGAGATAATGAACAAGTATGGACAGGAAATTTTACAGCTTGTTTATTCATATGTGAATAATAAAGAGGTCGCTGAGGACTTAACGCAAGATATATTTGTTAAATGTTATAAATCTCTTCATACATACAAAGGGAAATCAAATGTAAAAACATGGTTATGGAGAATTGCCATTAATCATTGTAAGGACTATATAAAAAGTTGGTATAACAAAAAGGTAATTGTTACAGAGAATGAATCTACGTATATTGGGATTCAAAAAGAAAGTGTTGAACAAACTGTTATTCAAAATGCAGAGGAACGTAGGCTGGCTTCTGCAGTAATGAATTTACCGATAAAATATCGAGAAGTGATTTATCTCTTTTATTATGAAGAGTTGCCAATTAAAGATATTGCTATGGTAATAGAAGTGAAAGAAAACACGATAAAAACAAGACTGAAAAGAGCTAAGGAACTATTGAAGAAAGGATTGGAGGAATAATCAAATGGAAGATCGATTAAAAGGCCTACGAAAATCAATGGAGAATACAACTTTTAAACATTTGAGTTTTTCTGATCAGCATCGAAAGCAGGTACACGAAAAAATTAATCAATCATACGAAAATGAAGAAGATATCCTTTTAGCAGTTTTGCAACTTCTCATGAATGAAAAAACAGGGTACGAATTGGCACAGCTATTGCGTGGGAGAGGGATTCAAAAATTCGAAGGAAATGAAGGTTTTTTATACACCTTATTACATCGTCTGGAACAGAATCGTTTTATCCAATCAAGTTGGGATCATTCAGGAGCTAAATATTATCAATTAAATGATAAGGGAAGAAAGATGCTACGAAAGGCAGAAAAAAATTCTACAAAGGCACGATTTATATTAAAAGGATTAGTACAGGGGTGAGACAAATTTGAATAAAAAAGGGGAGCATTTTTTAAAAGAGGTTACCAATCATATTAAATCAAAAGAAGCAAAGAACCTTGTGGCAACTGAACTGGATTTTCACTTGAAACAGGCGAAGAATATGTGGATAGAGAAAGGGTTAAGTGAGGAAGTTGCTGAAGACAAGGCTGTTGAACAGATGGGAAGTCCAATCAAACTTGGTCAAGAACTTAACAAACTTCATAAGCCAAAGGTCGATTGGTTCATTATTATTTTATTAGTGACTGCTATGGGGCTAGGCTTTTTGCCAGTTGTAGCTTTTGGACATACGAATGATTTACTAACAAATAAGGTGATATTTGTTATTCTCGGTGTTGCAACGGCTCTTGGGATGATGCTGATTGATTATCGGAAATTAGAGAGACTGGGATGGCTGTTTTACACAATTGGAGTACTTATCCTTTTAATGCTATACTGTTTTCCAAACGCTTCAATGCTTGGAGAACCGTTAATAAAAGCTGGTCCCATCGCAATTGGATATTTAATGGCTGTGCCGTTCTTTCTTCTAGCTTGGGCTTCTTTTTTCAATAACAGTAGGTTAAAGGTTATGCATCTTGTGATTTTGTATTTATTTTCTTTGTATTTATTCTTAATTGTATCAACTCTTTCAACAATTTTTATCTATATCATGATGGTATTCGTTATGCTTTGGTGGAGTAAGTTAGGAAAGAAACAGGCATTGATCATTACAGTTGTACCAATTTGTTTATTTATTCTCAGTGGTTTATTTTTCTGGTCCTCAATAAAAGGATACCACTTGGATAGATTTTTAGGGTATTTAAATCCAGAGCAAGATGCGGGTGGCGCAGGGTTTATGTATATACGGTTAAAAGAGGTAATGTCGTCAGCTGGTTGGTTTGGTACATCTGGAAATGTAGAGTCTATCCCTGCTGCATATACTGATTTTGTGTTTGCAAGTTTGACTTACTATTATGGGTATTTGCTTGCGTTGATCCTTGTCTTAATTCTTTCTCTTTTTGTAGCAAGGATAATGGTCATATCTTATAAAATAAATGATCGTTACGGTAAATTGCTTCTCGTTGGTGGAGTGACTCTTTTTGTAGTCCAGTTCATTTATAACGTTGGAATGATCCTAGGCTTATTACCGATCACTTCTATATCCTTGCCTTTTATTAGCTATGGATTAACGCCAACTTTATTTCATGCGTTTTTAATGGGTATCGTGTTAAGTGTGTATCGACGTAAAAATTTGATATCAAGTAGTTTCATTTAGAATTGAATCTAAAGTTTCTTTACATTAATTTCATAAAGAGACTTTACACTGACATGGGTATTTAGCTTATTCCAGAATAGGGCGCTTTAATTGAGCAAGAATCACAAAAATTATCAAACTTTTTTATAAAAGGATGATTTAATTGAATATAAAAAATACAAGAGCAGGGGAACATCCAAAACGTTTTTCAACTAGGTTTCAAGGGTATTTACAAGTAGATGGATATAAAAGAAGAAATTGATAAAGTCTTGCCGTGGTCAATGGATTTACCATCTAGTTGCAGAGTACCGAAAAAAAGTGAAGCAAACAAAAAATAACTCCAAAATTAACTTTTGTCGTATATTTTGGAGTTACTTGACGCTTACTGATATACCAGAAGGATATGAGTTAAATAGGTTAACACCGAAGCAATATATAATAGAACTTTTATTGATTGAATTTGATTAAGAATTAGAAGAAGTGTATGGGTTTAGAGATGAATTACAATTCTCTTGAAATTTTTGCACTAGAACCGAATAAATTATTCAATAATAAATGTGTAAAATAACTCTATATTAGTTACTTATTTTCCCTCATATTTATAATCTTTCCATCCTGCTCAATTTGAACATCATTGGAAATAGACTGTAAATATCGTAGCATATTTTGTTTCTCTTGCCCCTGTGTGGGAGTAACTTGATTATTACGAATCATATATGGGTTAAATGACATTTGTACATCTTTTCCTTTAAACTTCATCGTTAAAACTCCCGTTTCTGCACTACGATTCTTCACATAATCAGGAAACAAGAAATTCCCAAGAGAATATGCAACAGGAACGTTATTATAATATTCGAATCCTTGCAACCAATGCGGATGACTTCCTACAATTGCATCTGCACCTGCTTCAACCATTTTTTGTACATATTGTTTTTGATAGTCAGCTGGTCGATTTGTTTTCTCTACTCCCCAGTGCATGTATACAATCATATAGTCTGCGTCTTTCTTTTGTTCTTTAATTGTTTTTGCAACCAAATTTAAATCATATCCATTTGCGACACCTGGTTTTTCTTTTCCAGCCGTCCAAGTAAAATCTGGCATAAATCGAACAAAAGAGAGAAATTTAAATTTCTTTCCTTTTACATTGATTTCCCTAGCTGTATATGCATCCTCTTCATTTTTTCCTGCACCAATGTAAGGAAGACCTACCTTTTCCACATGAGAAATCGTATCCATTAAACCCTCTTGCCAGTAATCCAATGTATGGTTGTTGCCAATGTTAACGATATCATAACCTGTATTTTTAATAGCCTGTAATGTAGATGGATCGCTTTTAATCCAAAATAATTGACCAGGATATTTTTTGTCTCGGTTTGTAAAAACTGATTCTAAATTTATAAAAGATAAATCTGCTTTTTCAATCTCCGATTTTACATGTTGGAATGGATAATCGGCACCTTTACTTTGAATAACAGGACGTAGCTCCCAATCAAACATCGTATCACCAGAGAAAGTCAGCGTAATTTCAGACTCTTCTTCTTGTTTAGGGGTTATTTTCTTTTTTGAAGTTTCCTTTTCCACTGCTATCTTTGAATTATCTTTTATATCTGGAGCTAAACAAGATTTTACAACAAATACAATAGGAATAATCACCACAGATAATACAATGATTCGTTTTAATAAAGTTTTAGGTTTCATTTTCATTAATATGTTTCCTCTTACGTTAATCGTTTTATGTGTCAGTTTTAACATTTCAATCATTACTTTGCAGTCTTATAATTTTATTATTACATTAAAACTAACCTTACATAAAGATGATAGTTCTGTAAGATTAGTAAAACAAACTATCTACAAAAGCCTTTGTTTTTTGTTATGGATATACATATTTAAAAATACTTTACACTCTCAGTTAGGATTGCTCGGTCTTCTCTTATAGGTAAAACAAATATTTTAACAGCAAAATACTTAAGATATTAGCTAATAAACCTTATGAACTTATACTTTTTATTCAGTTTATAGAAATATTGTAACAAAAATACAATTGTTATGATAGCCATTAAACTACTAACTGTAAGAGCGATTACAATCGATAATTCTATAGGGGGTAGCACCAACATTTTGCGGATTCTGTACGCTAAGGCTGTAACCCTTGTTATCATCATGTTATTTTTTTCAGTTCGAAGCACCCACTTTACATGGAGAAGCGAACATGATAGGTTGGATGTTCTTGCAAATTTCCTTTTATGATGCGTCTTTCACAAGAACATCTTGTACGCAGAGGCTCCTTGTCAAGCGATCTAGTTATGCTCACATTTCTGTCAGGCGGTTACATTTTATGTCCCCACTGGTCAAAGTGATAATCTTTACCGTCGATTTTAAACCAACCGTCTGAATAAAGTGAACCATCTTCTCTAGCACAATACCAAAGGTATCCGTATGCAAGAGGCCAAGGTCTATATCCACCACCAACTTGGAACCATCCTGTTTTAGCTGCCCCATTTTCATCGAAGTAATAATATTTATTATCAATAGTTTGCCAGCCCGTTTGTGCTACGCCGTTATTGTCAAAATGGTATAACTTACCGTCAATTCTTTCAAACCCTGCTCGGTTAACTGATCCGTCTTCATGAAAATAATATCTTTTTCCATCAATGTTGTCATAATCATTGAACGTATAATTGCGTCCATTTGTGAAATAGTAGTTCTTACCATCTATCATTTTCCAGCCGGTATAGAAAGATCCATCTTCTAAACTATAATATTCCACTATTTTCTCTCTTTTGTTAAGCCCTGTTTTAAAAATCGAACCGTCATGATTAAATGTTAATATTTTGTTGTCAAACGGAAGATTAACAACGCTGTCTATAACTTCTCCATTTAAATCAGAAATTCTCTCAAGCACACCTTTGTCGGAAAAGTGAAGGATAACCTTTTCATCTTCTATACGTATTTCCTTTTTATTTATATTGTAATTTTGGAAATAATAAATTTTACCATCTATATCTTTCAAGCCTTCTTTAACGAATGCTCCAGAAGCATCGGAATAGTTCTCTCCTCTCCAGGTTGATCGTTGTAAAACACCGTCATCATTAAAATGGTAGTACTTATCCTCAATCTGTGAATCACTTCCGCCTCCAGTAACCATGTAGCCATAAGGTGATGAGAAATAATAAGTCTTCCCCTTAATTTCTTGCCAACCTGTCATGAGAACTCCATCAGCATCTGCAAAGGAATACGCATTATCTCGATTTACCCAACTGTTCTTTATCACGTTTCCAGAGGAATCTTTTGCACGATATTTAGTAGGGTCCTTTTCATCAGTTATAATCTCTATTTTGTCATACTTCTGTCTCTCATTTTCTTTACCCGGATACCACTCTATTAACCAATTATTAATTTCATTGTTGCTTTTATCAGAGAAACGAATTTCAGATTTGAAACTCCAATCAGTACCAAATTGAGAAATATATTGATTACCAGCCAAACTTACCCCATTTTTGTTATTCAAACGGAACTGAAATTTACCATCATTAGAATTTCCTATCTGAACAAGTTCAAACACTTCATCATCGCCAAGCGAATCGGAATATTGAAGTCCGTTTCCTTCTTTTCCTGAAAGATATTTTGAACCTGTTTTTACGATTACTTTATTCGTTCCTTTTTTATAAGGGATAATTTGATAAGGTTTACCGTCATTTAGTGTAGTGAATGGCAGTGCCATCGATGTCTCTAGGACGTTAGTACGCTCCGCTAATACATCAGATAATCGATCATAAAAATCTGCACGAGCTTTATGATCATTATTAACATAGTTGTCAAGAACATCTTTAGATACTGGCTTTGAAGTCAATGTTATCACTCGTTTTTGCTCATCTGATAATTTATTTGCTATCTGATCAAATAAGTAATCTGAATTTCTAGCAATCACCGTCCAATCGCCGAAGGAGTCGCCGGAATATTTTTTGTAAAGTGGACCAAGAAATCTTGGATTTTTACCAGATGCTTTTTCTACAAATGCATATTGGCCTTGATTCATCACAACGCCGGTCTTTCCTTCGTCTAATTGCGCTTGTGTAATGTAAAGAAGATCGTGTTCTGAGATATTTGCTCCATTAGGGTTTAAATCTATAATTGCACCTGCTTCAGTAATTTTAAGCTGCTGCCCAGATTTTAGTTGATGAATTTCAATTCTCCCATTTGGATAGCGTACTTTAACTGGTTTAAAGAAATTCGAATCACCATATGTATGATACATGGAAATATTAAATTCCCCAGATGTAAAACTAGGAGCCTGATAAGTTTCGTTTTCTGCATATACATCAATGCGGGTGCCTGGGTCTGGCTTCTCTGGCGTTATTCCAAGTGCTTCATAAGTGTTTGCTACCGCACCTAATACAGTAATAGTTATATCTAATACCGCACCTACCCCTGCGCTAGCCTTATTTTCTGCAATCGGTGCCATAGAGAAAAGAATTCCTAATGCCGCTGTAGCAGGGATTACCTTCTTTCCAATTCCTGTTGTTTTAAATTTCTTTTTCATTCTGTTCTCCTCTCTTTGTGAAACTTTTCACTTTAAAATTGATATTTAGATATTCATCTTAATTTAAATATCTTTCAAAGGTCTTTCGTAAATGTTACAAAAGTCTTTCGTTGATTTTAATTTGTAATGTGGAATTTAAACCCAAAAACAAATTTTAATAATTTACGACCATTACGGGAAAAAACTCAGTAAAAAAGCAATAAAATTAATAACCGGTTCCTTAACGTACAAGGTACCAAAATACAAATAATGTAAAAAATAAAAATTTTATTAATTACACTAAAAATGACATAGAATATGAATTCCATGTCATTTTTCAAAGTGATTTCGAAAATAAGGGGAAAGGGATTGCTCAAGCTTATTTTTCTAGCACATCTGAGCAAATTAATTTTAAATCATATGTTTTAATTGCACTTGTTGAGGTAGATGCAACTATAAAACATGTGATTATACTGTACATTGCTTATACTTTTTACTTCTGAGTTAAAATAAAATCACCTTTGATATATTCATCTTATTATATAGTCCTTTCAATTTGCTTTCATAAATGTTACAAAAGTCTTGCAATCATTTCATTTCTTTGCTGATGTAACGGGAAGGGTAAACCAAAATTCACTCCCCTGTTTGCCATCTGAACGATCTTGTACACCAATTTCACCTTTGTGCATTTCGATTAATGATTGTGCAATGGATAATCCGAGTCCAGATCCCCCAGATTGTGAGCTTCTTGATGGATCTGTTCTAAAAAAGCGTTCAAATATGCGCAGTTGATCACTATAAGTAATGCCTTCTCCTTCATCACGTACAATGAATTGAACGTGATGCTCCTGCTTATTTTCCTCTACAATTAACTCAATCGTTCCAGATACTGGAGAATATCGAATTGCATTATGTAACAAATTACCAATAACCCGTGCTATCTTGCAGGGCATAATCCAGAGCTTAGGCAATGTATCAGAAACTTGTAATTGCAAATGGATCTCTTTTTCTTCTAATAAAATAGAATGTGAATCTAGTACTTCTAATAGAATACGATCCATATGTGTGAAACTTGGATAAAAATCTTCTTGTCCAAGTTCTAACTTAGAAAAAACAAATAAGTCATTAATTAATCCACTTAATCTTTGTATTTCTTTATGGATTGTCGTTAAGTACTGCGTTTTCATTTCAGGATTTGCAATTACATCATCTTGTAATGCTTCAATCATCAATTGCATGCTAGCCAGAGGTGTTCGTAAGTCATGTGAAATATTCGCAATGAGCTCTGTACGTGCTTTCTCTCCTTCTTCTAACTTCGTAAACCCTTCTTTTAATTTTTTAGCCATTTGTTGAAAAGCTGTTGCTAATTCTTTAAATTCTTTTGGTCCTTGTCCAATTCTATACATCGCCTCAAATTGTCTATCACTAAATTCTTTTGTTAATGCAATTAAATTTTGAATAGATTCCGTAATAGGGCGTGTTAATAGCCAATAAATCATCGTTGAAAATGCCATTGCTACGGTTACAATTCCTATGAAAAGCTGTGTTTGTTCTGGTCTAAGTAACATTTTCATTTCGCTATACCAGATAGCAATTACCATAATGCTAGTGCTTAGTAGATTCATCAATAACAATTGATTACGTAATTTCATATTGTAGTTCCCCCTGTTGTCTCAAACCAATAATCTGTGCTTCTCTAACCCTTCATATAGATGATTCATTAACACAGTTACTGTCTTAATCTCCTCGTATCCAAGCTCCCAAATTTGTTGAAGAATTCGAGAACGTAAAAATACATATTTTAAATGTTTTTTGTAATACAAGGCACCTTAAATACCCTTTGTTGTAAAATAAAACTAATATCAGTAAACACATCTTAGCCTAAATATCTTTCAACATTCTTGCAAAAATATAACAAAATTCTTTCAAGAATATCACTAAAGATCAAAAGGCTTAATTGAAATTGCAAAACTATGAATTCTTTGGCCAGATCTATTTTTTTTGGTAAGCGTGGAGAGCTACGTGAACGTGCGCTACAAGACCAACTCTAAAGGGCAAGCGCATTAAATGTTATTATTAATGCCATCAGTATATGGAATACGGTATATTTAACCAAAGCGATAGAGTATAAGAAAAAGAAGGGTTTCATGCAAGAAGAATTGTTACATCATATTTCACCACTAGGGTGGGAACATATTAACCTTCTTGGGGAGTATAAATTTAAATTCAAACAATCAACTACTTTAGAATCATTAAGACCACTCCGGAAGTAAAGTATCAAAGCCGAAATTCCTTATCGTGGGAAAATCGGCTTTTTATTTTCTAAAAAATTCCTTATCGTGAGTTTTATGTCATTTGGTTGGCGAGACCTTTCTATAGAAACCAAAGATCCAAAAATTAAAAGAATTCCATTAATAACACCATCTAACAATTACATTTATACACTATATCAATAGAACTCTTTTTTTGTTTTTTCTTACTCTTTTAAATTTGTTATTTTTCCAGCCAATACTATACCTCCAGCAATCAAAATTACGGTTCCCCAGTATAGAATAGATAGAATAGGATTACTCAAAAAGTATGGTTTTAAAAATGGCTCATGTATTATCATTTTGGCTACAGTCCAAGCAATTACATCGCCAGCAATAACTAAATCAATAATAACAATTGATAACACAGATGAAAAAATTCAATTGAAAATAACTCCAATGCTTTCACCTCAATTTGTACTTAAAACAAATTGTGAGCAGCGATTAATAATAGTATAAGTCCGCTTAAAGCCGTACTAAATTGTCCGATTGTCCACGATCCAATTCTTACGTTTGCAACTTTTTTTCCTAATTTCACTCCTAACCAAATCGTTAAAAAACTGAATATGGCTGCTGCTAGTGAAATAGCAAATGGAGACAGTTTTAATAATCCTGCCCCTAATCCGTTCGTAAGGGCATTCATAGATATAGCAATACCAAGAACAATAGCTTCGAAAAAACTAATATCTCCTGATTGATCAAGATCTGCTTTTTCAGGAGATTTTAAGTATCCAGTAATCACATTCGAAACAGACTCATCTTCATCAAGTACTTTTTGACTACCTTTCTTTTTTCTTGGAACTGCCATTAAAATAATTCTTAAACCAATTACAAATAAAAACAATGTACCAATCACATTAGATAATGTCCCCGGAAACACTGTTGAAATGTATTGCCCAAATCGAATACCGATTTCACTAAAAATAAAAGCAATAATCGCAATGATAAAGTTAGCTAATAAACTTATACGAATATTACGGATACCATAAGATATACCTACCCCAAAGTTATCAATACTAGATGATAATGAAAGTAACAAAATAGTAATCAAAGCTGCTATAGTCATAGTTGTTATCTCTCCTTTGTATAACATCTTTCCTTCATTATTAATCAATCAAAAGGACCTTAATGATTACCAAGCTCTTTTTGTTAATTGAAGAAAACAGTAATTATTTTCTGGGTTATTGTATGATACATATTAAAAAGTGTTCGAATATAAATTGAAAACGCTAAGAGCTAGTTTGGTTAAGCTCTTAGCGTACATTTTCCATATTTGATGACGCTCCCCCATCACCATCAAGTTAAGAAATTTGTTATTCCCAAAAATGAAAAAATGGGCTGAATTCTCATAAATAACTGTGGTGAGACAAAATTTTTATTTTGGGGGTACTTCAAAATATTAGAATCAAGTTGTTTGTATACTGATCTGTACTGCATCCCTTCCTCATTATATATATACTTCTATCTTCTTCCGACATTATGATACCGAAAGCGTAAAATATATGCTCTCCTTTATTTTTAAGCATTTTAATAAGAAAAAGAAAGGACCTGCCTCCCTTTTTCTCATTTCGTATATAATCAATCTTCTAGTTTAATTGTTTGACCATTTATGAATTCAATGAGAATATTTCCATGTGGAAGTTTTGTCACACTTTCAATATGACTGATTGTAAAATTGCAGAGGGGTGTTCCTTGATGACAAATAGTAAAATGAATCCTAAGGTTGATGAATTTTTAAATACAGCCAAAAAGTGGAAGGAAGAATATGAGAAGTTAAGAAATATCGTTCTTGACTGTGAGCTAACCGAAGATTTTAAATGGATGCATCCTTGTTACACGTTTGAGAAAAAGAACATCGTTTTAATACATGGATTTAAAGAATATTGTGCACTTTCGTTTCACAAAGGTGCCTTGTTACAGGATACTCATGGGATTCTAATCCAACAAACGGAGAATGTACAGGCGGGGCGCCAGATTCGGTTCACCAATGTTCAAGAAATAGTTAAAATGGAAGCCATCTTGAAGGCCTATATTTATGAAGCCATTGAAGTTGAGAAAGCCGGTTTAAAAGTAAAAAAGAAAGAGCATAAAGAGTTCATAAT
Source organism: Bacillus sp. NPDC094106 (assembly GCF_044764345.1). Lineage (NCBI taxonomy): Bacteria > Bacillati > Bacillota > Bacilli > Caryophanales > Bacillaceae > Bacillus > Bacillus sp. NPDC094106. Next base: position 155,518 of record NZ_JBIWHY010000003.1, read on the forward strand.
TCCTGAAGAACTTCAAAATAAATTCGATGAAATGCCTACTTTTAAAACTGCTTTTGAATCATTGACACCGGGACGGCAAAGAGCATACATTTTTTATTTTTCTCAAGCCAAACAAGCCAAAACTCGAGAGTCAAGGGTTGAAAAATATATCCAGAGAATTCTCGATGGAAAGGGATTAAATGATTGTACTTGTGGGCTATCTCAAAAACTGCCCAACTGTGACGGCTCACACAAGTCATTGGATAAGAAAAAATAGTAATCAAACTTTAAGATTCTGTCTCACTTTGCGTTCATTCGAACTCTGTTTAGATCGCAGGTAACGCTCAATCAAAAAAAATGACGCAGAGTTAGTCTTCTGCGTCATTTTTTTAATCATTCACGTTTATTCCCATGCGCTAAAAGATGTATAGTGCATGTCACCGTATTTTTTTTGGTATTCATCTTGTTTAATTACATCTACTTTACCAGTACCAATGATATTCACTTTACCGACAAGTTTTGATTGAGATTCATTTTTGTCAACAGACTTTACGAAATGAACCAGTATTAGTCCAGTAGACTTAGCTTCCTCAGATGTTTGTTTTATTGGTAATCCACTATCTTTAAGAGCCTGTTTTTGTGGCTCACTCAGTTTAAATACCTCTGTTCTTTCTGGAGTATCTGTGCTTTGAGCTTTATTTGATTTGAAGTTTGGATTTTCCGAAACAGGTTTTGAACCTTGTTTTATAGTTTGCTCATGTTCTATTTGGTTCCCCTTTTCATTAGAAGGTTCTGCTGCTTTTGCATCCATTAAAGAAAATGCAGAAATACCAATTACTGTTGCGATTCCTAAAACTGACCAACGGTATGACTTTTTATTAAATTTTTTAATCATTATAATTCTCCTTTTTAAAGTATGTTTATTTCTACTTAAATTTGCCAAACCTGGCGTTTGATAGTAATTTGAATAGTGCTCTAATAATGTGATAATGGTGTGACCATATGCAATTTTTTCTTTTGAACTAATAAAAGTCAGCGCTAATGCATCACATGCTATTTCTTGATCTTCGCGCATCGCATAATATGCATACCAAAGAATAGGATTGAACCAATTTAAGATGAGTAAACTATACATAAGCCAGTTCACACCCACATCTTTGCGCTTAAAATGAGATAACTCATGATAGAAAATAAATCGAATTTGATTATCATCTAATTGTTCAATATGTTTCTCACAAAGTAAAATTCTAGGTTTCTGAAACCCAAGAAGTGTTGGGCTTGAAATTTTACCCGCTATAAGTAAAGGAATATCTTGTTGAATTGACATTTCCTCTTTACAACTTTCAAAAATACGTATCACTCTTTTGTCTGTTATAAAAGGTTGTCTACTTAAATAAACATATAAACGTTTATTTACTACTATTACGAAAGAGCTTAAACAAAAAATACCTAATAGCCAAATACATAAAAAGATGTCATGCATAGACACATGCCAAGTACTATCATTTGTGTCTTGGGACGCCATTTCTTTCTTTGTTTGATTGTGTTCTTTTGGGTGTGTTTTCAGTTCATTACTCTCATTTAAAAATTGTTCCTTTGTGGTGTCCTGCAAAGAAGAATAAGAAAGATCAGAGCCTCTTGAAATTATCGAGTATAGACTAAATGAACTTTCAGGCGCCCAAGGTAACATAAGTTTTAAAATAAGGATTAACCATAGTACGTAATGCCACCTTGCTGTTAGTTGATTTCTTAATAACATTTTTATACATAATATGAAACCAACCAATATGCTAGCCGTGATAGAAGTTTCTATCACCCAATCAAAAATCATAGAAAGGTAACTATTTGATAATAAATCAAGCATAATTACCTGTCCTTTCCTTGATAAGATTCAGCTTTGTCATCTAAAATTTGTTTCAGTTCATGAATATCTTCTGACGAAAGCTTTTCTTCCTTTATAAAATTTACAAGTAACGGCTTGAAAGCTGCACCGTAAAAACGTTTCAAAAAGGACTTTGTTTCTAACTGTAAATAGCTATCTTGCGAAATTAAAGGGCTGTATGTATACAATTTTCCTTTTTCTTGATGAGAAGAAATAGCTTTCTTTTGTACTAATCGATTGAGTAGAGTTCGCACTGTTTTAGGACTCCAATCATTTGTACCCTCAAGGGCTTGAATAACTTCATTCGCAGTCAGTGGGGATGTCGTATTCCAAAGAACTTTCATAACTTCTAACTCTGCTTCTGATACCTTGGGTAATGTATTCATATTGACCTCCTCCCGATGATTACAAGTGTAATCTCAATACGTATATTACACTTGTAATCATCGGGAGTCAAGCCTATAAGGGATAAGGATTTATTTACCAATTCAGATGAATTAGGCGTATAATTTAGACTTAACAATTTTTAAAAATATTCATTTTACAATAGTCTAAGTGATTTTTTAATGATACATAATATCTAAACACTGGAAAATTTTGTTATTAAAAAATAACAAAATAAATAACCAGCTCCTTAACGTACATTTTTCTTTTTTTGATAAGGTGACCCCATTGCCATCAAGCTAAGAAAAGCAAATACCCCAAAACGATAAAATTGACATCTCTAGATAAAAATGTACAATTTTTTTGTTTTGGGGGCATTATAAAATTCTTAAGCTGATGGATAGTGGTGCTATCCCATCACTATCAAGTTAAGAAATACATTCTTTCCTAAAACGAAAAAATGAACTAAACTCCTATGGACAACTATGAAAAGATGAAATTTTCGTTTTGGGGACACTTCAAAATGTTAGCTTGATTGCCATGGGCTGGACTCCTAATAGAATATTACTAATTTTCATTGTAATATTCTTCTAAGGTGATGCTTTTTTCATATATTTCTTCTGCAATTTCACCCACATATCGGATGTGCCATGGTTCGTATGAATACCCTGTAATACTTTCTTTTCCTTTCGGATATCGAATAATAAACCCTGCACGATGGGCATTTTTAGCCAACCATTTTCCTTCTTTTGTAGTACCAAAGGATTGTTCCAATGCATTATTTACACTACTCGTTGAAACGTCCATTGTTAATCCAGTTTGATGTTCACTATACCCAGGCCTTGCAGATACTCGATCCGCTGCCTCCTTCCCTTGTTTTTTAACGTTATTTTGATACACACTTCTTTGATATTCTAAAGAACGAAATCCAGATACTGCCTGTAATGTTATTCCATCTTTTTTAGCTAGCGCAAATAGTTTCTCTAACGCTCCTGCGGCTTCTTTACGCATATGACTTTTTTCATATATACCAGAAAATGCAAAAGTAACATTTGGTACAACTAAATCACGGGGCTTATATCCATCTGGAAGCATGTGCTTCTTATTCACAATAATATGAATATCATTTGGATCTTGTGGTGCCTCTTTTTTTATAGAAGTTTCACTGTGCTTTTTAGCTGGTTCTGTTAATTGATTGTTTTTTGCTTGTATAGGTTTTGAGAAAATAAGTGGATTACACACAAAAATAATGCCTGTAATCAATAGAATGATTGTAACAATCATTAATATTCTATTTCCTTTACATAATTTCTTCATACAACTCACCTCTATGTTTTCATTTGTAGTAAATTTCTATTTTATCTCTTAATCGATAGATTAATTGAAACAGATAAAGATAAAATGCAGATAATGTCGAAACAAGTTAAAGAATAAAGGTAATTTTTTTCAAATCCCCGAAAAGGGGGAGTAAGATTGATTCATTATAAATTTATATGTTCTTTCATAAAGTTACTTTTTAACATAGTTAAAAATCTTGATTTTTCTGTTTCAAAATTATGACTAAATCACATTTGAAATATGTCGATAAAACTGTATAAATTTTGACATGAATATTGACATGAATATTAAAAAAAGTAATTAAAAACCCTTATTTATATAGATTTCTTGAATACTTTTTTTGTTACTCCCCTTTTTCGAGGGAATAGGAAAAAACAACCAATAATAAAAAACGTGTAGAAATTTATTTCTACACGTTTTTTATCTACATAAGCTGAATTTTATTTTTGCGCATTCGAATCTATTAATTAAATTATCATTCAGACTATTCACATGTCACATGTTTTTTTATTCCTCTTGAATTACTCTACTCTTTACTTTATCTTTATATAGGTTTGCTATAATTTATATGGTTTCACTCAAAAAACATAAAAAGAATACGATATTTACTATTTGTTAGAATTAGATATTACCTTTAACTTAAACGAATTAAAATTCATACAGGAGAGATACAATGCAGAAAACCCTTTTGATTGTCGAAGATGAAGATATTTTACGCGAAATTGTTAAAGATTATTTGTTACACGATGGATACAAAGTACTAGAAGCAACAAACGGAACAGAAGCACTAGCTATTTTTGAAGAACATGAAATACACTTAATCATTCTTGATATTATGTTACCAAAATTAGATGGCTGGTCTGTTTGTCGACGTATTCGAAAAACATCTAATGTACCTATCATTATGCTGACAGCTCGAGCGGATGAAGATGATACATTACTGGGATTTGAATTAGGAGCAGATGATTATGTCACAAAGCCATATAGTCCACCTATCTTACTAGCACGAGCAAAACGATTACTCGAAACTCGATACACGACACATGAGCTATCTAAAGATCATCTGTTATCTAGAAATGGGATTGTTGTGCATCTTCCTTCACGTACTGTCACAATAAATGAGAAAAATATTAATTTAACTCATACAGAATTTGAAATATTAACGTATTTGATGCAAAATGGAGGGATTGTTATAACAAGAGAACAATTAATTCAACACATTTGGGGATACGAATTTACTGGGGACGATCGTACAATAAATAGTCACATTCGAAATTTACGAAGTAAATTAGGGAAGAACTCTTCCTGCATTGTAACAATTATTCGTACTGGTTATAAATTTGAGGATAAAATATGAAAAAAGGGATTGTATTCAAATTATTTATCTTAACAACGGCATTATGTATGTTGATTTTGGTGTGTGTGTTTGTTGGACAAACCATATTTTTTAAACAATACTATGCAAATAAAAAAATGAATATGATTAAAACAAATATACAATCATTTAAAAAAGATTATGAGAAAAATAAAGATAGTTTACAAAGTATTCAAAGACTCGAACAAGATTTTTCTAAAAATAATAATACCTCGATTGCGTTACTAGATACGAATGGAAACCTAAAAAACGCTAATGACTTTTATATGGAAGTTAAAGTGGTGGACTCTCCTAAAAAAGAACTAATTAATAAGACACTCATGATACCACTTTACAATCTTATAAATATAGAAGATATTTCCTCCATTTCAAAAGAAGATATATCATTTAATAGAAAGGTTTTTGTTAATTTTATTTCAACAAAGACAAGCACCGCTCTAGTTCCTTATCAAATATTGATAGACAACACTAACAAAGTCGTGATGAACCAACAAATATTAAAAAAAATAGCTAAATATTATGAGAAAAATCATTTTACACAACAAAATGATTTAGGAATACAAGATGTGGGTGTTGAGGGAACAATTCAAACAATACACATTCCTGAAGAAAATATGATATCCAATCTGATTTATACAAATCATTTATTTATGCAAAAAATAGGAGAATTTCAAACAAAGATATTGTTTGATGAAAATAAATTTAAACAAAATACATTACAAATTATTGAAGAGGAAGAAAATAACGTAAAATACACCCTGTTCATTCAACCAATAACAGAACCAAATGGTGAAACCACATACATTTTCGCACTAGCATCTTTACAACCAGTTGATGAAGCTGTACAAATGATAAAAGACTATTATATATATATCATTATATTTGCATTGTTCCTTATCTTTTTTGCTGCATTTTATTATTCAAAACAAATTGCAAAACCATTGTTACAAATTAATTCCACGACTCAAAAGATAGCAAAACTTGATTTTTCAGAAACAATTCCCATTACATCAAAAGATGAAATTGGTGATTTATCACAAAATATTAACATACTATCCAATACGTTACATTCATACATTAACAAGCTACAGCAAGATATAGAAAAAGAAAAACAATTAGAACATACACGGAAAGAATTTATTGCAGGCGTATCACATGAATTAAAGACACCTTTAAGCATTATGAAAAGCTGCATGTCTATTTTAAAAGATGGGGTCGCTAATCATAAGAAAGATTACTATTTCAAAGCAATGGAAAAAGAAGTAGACAAGATGGATTTACTCATAGTAGATATGCTTGAATTAGCAAAATTAGAATCTGGTACGTATAAAATAGAAATGAGACCGTTTCTTATTAATAAAATGATTGAGCATATATGTGAACATCTATCCTTAGAAATAAAAAATAAACAATTAAACATTCAAATGAGTCTTTCTGAGATTGAGGTGTTAGCCAATCCACATCGCATAGAGCAAGTTATAACGAATTTTATAACGAATGCCATTCGTTATACTCCTGAAAATGAAAGTATTATCATTTCAACGGAAGAAGAGCATGCATGTGTAAAAATATGTGTAGAAAACAAAGGGGCTCATATTCCTGAAGAACAGCTCAATAAAATATGGGATCGTTTCTATCGTGGAGATGCTGCTCGACAGCGTTCCACAGGTGGAACTGGATTAGGACTTGCCATTTCCAAAAACATTTTAGATTTACATGGTGTACAATATGGCGTATCCAATACAAAGGACGGCGTATTATTTTTCTTCTACCTTAATAAAAATCTTTTCTTTTAGGTGGACGGAGGGCATCTGGACATGCATAGAAGCGGTCAGGACCTTTTCCTGGCTACGTGCAAGGGTTTAAAGCAGAGAGAGAAGGCAATTGGGGATTACTTTTTGTTTTGTATAGCGATGATTTATATATTAAAAAATTAAAACGTCTCATAAACTAGGAATAATTTCCAGTATATACTTCATTTTTACACATATTGCGGCTGAAACACAATATAAAAACCTCTTCCGTATTCTACGAAAGAGGTTTCCAACTCACATAATCAATATTATGGAAAATTAGCAGATTTACTATTTTGATATTATTGAAAATAGACAGCCGTCCCATACCCAATTAATTCAGAAGTACCTTGTCCCGCTGCAAGCTCAAATCTTAATCCAACAATAGCGTTTGCTCCTAGCTCCTCAGCCTGTTTTATTAAGCGTTCTTTTACCATTTCCTTTGAATCTTCTAGCATTTCCGTATAACTTTTTAGTTCCCCGCCAACAATTGACTTCAAACTCGAAACAATATCTTTTCCAATGTTACGTGATTGTACTACACTACTTGTTACTAGTCCTTTTACCTCTACAATACTTTTATTTACAATAGTTTCTGTTGTTACGATCAACATGTTATTCCTCCTTATTTTATAGCTTGATAGACATTTGGCGCTACCCAAAATATGGTTAATTTTTATTTATTCTCATAATAATCTGCATTAATCACTGAAAAGTTAGTTTACCTTTTGCATTTCCTGCATAGTGTTCTTTTTTAAATAAATCACAACTCCCAAAACAAATAATGGGATTAGTCCAATTAGTGTTAAGATAGATTCCATTGTATAATAATCTATTGAATGTCCTAGTATTTTCTGAATGTGATGAACATTTTCTGTTGCTATAAATATACTTTTGCTTGAATCTTTACCGACTCCTATAATAGAAAATATACTAAAGTTCCATAAAATATGGAATCCTACTGAAATCCAAATGTTTTTTGTTACCAAGTAGATCATTGCTAACGCAATAGAAACCATGAAATATGTGCAAAATGAAAAGAAATCGTAACCAGGTGTGGCATTGTGAAATAGCGCAAACATTATGCTAGTAATTATTACTCCAAAAGTGGTGATATATCGATTGTTGAATCTTTGAAATTCTGTAATTGGGAATGCCCTAAATATAACTTCTTCACTAAACGCTTGCGCAAAAACAAATAAAAAGCTAACTAAAAAAGAAAAGACGTTAAAGTTTTTATTCTCAGCTATACTTAAATACCCTCCAAAAGATTGGAGTATATTTACCATCAAACTCATAATCAATCCTAATACTGCCCCGACTATTAAAAATTTTGTATTTTTCGAATAATCCCCATCAAAACCGTATCTGTCTTTAGAATGCTTATATACCTTGCAAGCAAATAAAATCAGTCCAAAAAGGATTAAATGTGTACATACCGCAGTAATAAATTGATACGTAAGTGTATCGCCTATATATTTTTTTATGTTCCCTGCAATACCTTGTGTAATAGCTAGCAAAACAAACATTAGTATAATCATTGAAAGAAATTTTAAAGTTGATAATACAATCCGCCCAAATGTTTTCATAAAAGACCTCCATATTATCCTTAACCCAAAAAGGCTATAATTTTTAATCTTTATATACTTCTTCATCACTTTCAGAATAGGTATATTCTAAGATATCTCCAGGTTGGCAGTTTAAAACCCTACAAATTGCATCAAGTGTAGAAAAGCGAATAGCCTTTACTTTACCTGTTTTTAAATTGGATAAATTGACTACAGATATTCCCACAGCATTTGCTAATTCTCCTAACTGCATTTTCCTATCTGCTAATACTCTATCCAATCGTATAATAATTGCCATAAAATAATTCATCCCCCAGGTTCTATATAGTAGAATCGTATTCCTCTTGCAAATATGCGCCGTATTTAAAAATATTAGACAGCAATAAAATAAGAAGTCCCGTTATCAGTAGTCCAAAATTAAACTCAAAAGAAACCTGGTTTTGAGTTAATTGAAATGTCCTTACAAATAAAAAGTCTAAAATCCCACCTAATACTCCATCGATTAAACTATAACTAATAACTCCATACGCTAAATATTGAATGTAATTAATACATTTTTTAGAAAAAGGTTCTTTATTTCTTACGAACCGTATAATCCCTTTTAGCTGTATTATTAGAAATAAAAGAACTGTTAGTATGATTTCATATATCAAACAAGTGCTTATTATCAGTGTTTTAAGTTTTGTATATTGAATATGATTTGGATTAACATTATAAGAAGAATGATAAAATGCCACATGAATATGGGTTCCCTTTGTAGTTAAAATGTCTTGTAAAGTGTTTTGCAAAGTATGAAGCGGAACGAATATTCCCGCAACTAGCCCTCCTAAAACTACAAACATTCCAATAATAATTATCCAGTAAAAAGTGTTAAATACACCCTGCAACAATTTTAGTGTTTTCTCAAATCCGATAAACTCCTTAGCTTGATTCATATTTTCACTCCATTTCTTTTATTTTTAAATATACTATAGCACCTCATTTAAAGTTTTTCATTATATTTTTAATGTTAATCATTAAAAATATAATGAAAAACTTTATTTTTAATGATTATTTTGTTACAAAGAGTCCTTTCGCTGTATGTTAAGCGTAAAGCTAGCTAAATAAGTTACTTATTATTAAAGTTTAATATGATTACAAGGCAAGTGTTGCAAAAATTACATTTATGCAACGTAAGGAGAACAAAAAATGAATTACGTATATATTCGAGTGTCCACTCCACAACAAGACTATACATTTCAGAAAAAAGAAATTCTTGCCTATTGTGAAACTAACCAAATTAAATTGTTGGAAAAATGTATTTTTAAAGAAAAACAAAGTGGAAAAAATATGGAGAGGGAACAATTCCAAATTCTTATGGAGCAACTAAATCCAGGAGATGCACTGATTGTATATAAATTAGATCGTTTAGGTAGAAATCTTTCTGATATGATTCGTACTCATGAAAAACTGATTAAAAATGATATTGGGGTCATTGCTATTATTGATAACATTGATACTCGGAGGAAAGATGACATGACTACTAAAGTAATGGTTACAATCTTATCTTTATTTGCTGATATTGAACGAAACTATATACTGGAGCAAACACAGGCTGGTCGTATGAAGTATATAAAAAATGGCGGGAAACTGGGGAGAACACCTAAAATCAATAAGTCTAAAACTGATTTGATACTCGAGTTACTTGATCAGGGAAAAACGAAATGGTTATTAGGAAAGTTCTTCATAACACGTGCTATCTATGCATCCAGTGTTCAAAGAATATTTGGCCATAAAAAACTGTACCTCCAATTGTTAGTTATGTCTAAGAATTAGAGGTACAGTTTTTTTATCTATTTACACACGTACAGCCGTACCACTTACCGCAACCATTAACATTCCATCGCGAACCACTTCGTAGTCTACATCGATACCAACGATTGCATTTGCTCCTTTTTGCGCTGCAAGTTGTTTCATTTCTTCCATCGCAATGTCACGAGCTTCTTTTAATTTACTTTCATATGCACCAGCACGGCCACCTACAACGTCACGAACAGAAGCGAAGATGTCACGTACGATATTTGCACCCATAATTGCTTCACCGTTTACGATGTCTACATACTCAATAATTTCTTTTCCTTGAATTGTATTAGTTGTTGTTACGATCATTATTAACACGCTCCTATAATCTCTAAAAAATTTATTGTTATTTCTGATGCTCTTATTATTACATGAAGACAGTAAAGTAACTATCTCCTAACCTTACATAAAGATGACAGTTCTGTAAGGTTAGTAAAACAAGCTATCTACAAAAGCCTTTGTTTCTTATTGTGAATACACATATCTAAAAATATTTTACACTCTCCGTTGCGATTGCTCCGTCTTCTCTTATAAGTAAAATAAATATTTAAACAGCAAAATACTTAAGATATTAGCCAATAAACCTTATGAACTTATATTTTTTATTCAGTCTATTTTCATTCTTTTCTCCTCTCTTTGTGAAACTTTTCACTTTAAAATTGATATTTGGAAGTCCATCTTAATTTAAATATCTTTCAAATCACTTTCATAACTATTACAAAAGTCTTTCGTTGATTTTAATTTGTAATAAGGAAAGTATTGAATATTAATGTGAGGAGATTAAAATACATATGAAGAAAATATGTATCAACAAGTGCTAAAATGATTACAGAGTGTTGAAAATAGAAGACATGTACATATTGCTTACATAAAAGAGCAGCAAAATATAATGTTGCTTGATCTGTATTTTTAATCGATTAGGAGAAATTCTTGACTGTTCTTATGAGAATCAATTGCATAGAGCAAGTAATCTGCAGCCTCTTATTTCAGTTATTGTATTATAAAATACAGTATATATATCATATACATTCGATGTTTTACTTAAAAAAAGAATGGATATTCTCGAAGAGCATTTACAATTATTGTTTTTAAACACCATTAATTAGGACCATGTATTATTATGTTAATATATAAATATTTCGTAACCAATCTTCATTTGAGATTAGAATTTTTAATAAATTGTTTCATTTATAAGAATTTAACACGTTTTTCTTTTTGAGAACGTACGATATCCGCGTTTTGCCGTCGGGGCCCCTATCAAAGGTTCTCCTTCGTCTGTTTAACCTCCTACAGCGCAACGGACGAAAATCTCATCGATACGAGAAAAGGACACTCAAATGAGCGCCTTTTTTCTTTAGTATCCGAATCCGCCTCCCCAACAGCTACATCCAATGATGATCAATAGAATAAATAGCACAATAAGTAAAGCGAATCCGCCTCCAAAACCACCACAACTACCACCAAATCCCATATTAAATCCTCCTTTGAAGTAGGAGACAAAAACATTTGGGTGCACATTTTTTAACGGTTCTATCTTACTTTATGTTGTTTCGATCTCATTGAGCAGATCCTTTTACAAAAAAAGAAAAGACACCCTCCGGTGCTTTCCTCCGACTTGATAACCATATTAATTTTAATAATATGGGGTTCCGCCCCATCGCTATCAAGCTAAGGTTTTGAAGTAACCTCTAAATGAAAGTTTTCCTTCTCTACAGTTCGTTATTTTGAGAATTCAGCTCATTTTTTCGCTTTTGGGATGTTTACTTTTCTTAAGTTGATGGACATGCGGCGGTACCCCTTTATATTGATATTCTTAGTGAATTTTTTGTAAATCTACTTCTGAAAGATTTCGTTTTTCCATTTCTGTTTTAATTAAATCTATTTCATGATACATAGCTTCTGAGAGAATTCCTTTTTCTATATTTTTATTAATTTCCATGAAAAAACCGATTAAAAGAGCGTTTGGCAATTGTTTATATATAGACAAAAAATTTCCTCCATTCAACAATTTTATGCAAATACAATTATATATTCTGGAAATGAAATTTTTAAGTCTTTTTTGTTAGTATTTTGTAAATTTTTTTGCAAAATACTAACAAAAATTGTATCTATCGGCGATGGAGCACACCATCCCCCTACTTCCCTTCCACAAACCGCCCATACTCCTTCAAAAACCGCAGCTTCATCATCCCAACAGGCCCGTTCCGGTGCTTTGCTACATGAATTTCTGTCACATCCTTGTTCTCTGTCTCCTTATCATAATAATCCTCCCGGTACATAAGCATAATGACATCCGCATCCTGCTCAATTTGTCCGGTCTCCCTTAGGTCAGACAAAAGCGGACGCTTATCGTGACGCGCCTCTACCGCACGGGATAGCTGGGATAGCGCGACTACGCATACATTCAAATCACGAGCCATCAGCTTTAGCTTACGGGAGATATCACTCATTTCTTGAAACCTGTTTCCCTTATATGTCGAATCACCTGTAACGAGCTGCAAATAATCAATAACAACAAGCAATTTTTTATCTGCATGCTTTCGTTTCAACTTTCGTACTTGCATCCAAATGTCCTGTATTGTAATACCTGCTTTATCGTAAATCTCTAAGGGTAGATCTCCGATTTCCGCAAACGCCCTGCTTGTTTTCTCCCAGTCTTCTATCGCAAAACGATGCTTCGGATTTTTCAGCCTCTTTCCTGATACCTCCACTAGGCAGGAAACCATCCGTTTTAGCAATTGCTTGGTGCTCATCTCTAAAGAAAATAATCCAACTGCTGCATCTGATTTTGCTGCATGAAGCGCAATATTTAAGGCGAACGCCGTTTTTCCCATGGAAGGCCGGGCTCCAATCACAACAAAATCGCCCTCCTGCAAACCGCACGTCATCTTGTTTAAAGCCAAGAACCCTGTCTCAATCCCTGTAAGCTCTTCCGCATCTTGATGAAGTTCTTCATACAAATCAACTAACGTGTCCTTCAAATCAAAATCTAATGTACGATCTACCTCTTCCAGTTCACAAAGCGTTGTAATCGTCTCGCCGATTATTTTCTCGTCCTTCTCCGCAAGAAGCCGTTCACACATGCTGTGCGCCGCGCTTCCCGCACGGTTCATTTTCCACGCACTCCAAACAAGCCCCTCATAATAGGAGAAGTTAGCAGTAGTCGGAACACCCTCGATTATATTTACAAAGTATTCCATACCGCCAATCTGTTCCAAAAAGCCAGGCTCCATTTTCGAAACAAGCGCGACAAGATCAAGCGGCTGTCCCTCTTCTTCTATTTTCCGTATCAACTTGAATATTGCTTGATGCATAGCCGTAGAAAAGTGCTGCTCGGTCAGCCTACACTCCTTAATCAGTTCACCATCGAGAAGCAAAGATCCTAGTACCGTCTGTTCAGCCTCAACGTGTTGAATGCTCACGGACGCCACCCCTTTTCCTGTAAGAACTTCTGCAGCTCTTCTTCAGACGGTACATTTTTCTCCCACTCTTCACACTCCTCCAGAAACTGCTTCGTCTCATGCATAATAGACGGTTCCTTCTTCCGAAACTTCACCGCTGCTTCCTCTACTTCAATGACCTTCGTATATCCCTTTCCGTGCCAATCTCGTAAAATGCCCTTCACGTAAGCAAGCGTCCGCTTGTTATTTTCATGCGCAATCTGGAGTGCTTTCAGTACAAGCTCCTCTGACAAATCTGCAATCCATTCACTTAATTCATCCGCAGTATAAGGCGACAAACTACCAAAGTTTTGTTCATAAAACATAAATATACTGCTTCCCGGCTCCACTTCTTCTACTTCCCCATCCGTTTCACAACTTTCAAAAATCTCTTGAGGAATAACCACAGATGCTTCACATGGCATCCCAAAATGCTCTAATAATAGCGGAATATTCAGCTCTTCCTCTAAGCATTTTTGAAGAAACATATGTACAAACTTTTTACTTTTCACAGCCTTTAACTCACGAAGTACACATTTCTCAACGTTCGTATTCGTAACGGGGTTATAGCGCACCCAATTTTCGATGTATAACTCCTTCGTTTCTGCATCATATTGTATTTTTCCATAATCGATAAACCGCTGCAGCAACTTCTCAACAGTCTCTCTGTTGTAGCCTGTTTCCATCTCCGCTAAACGCTTCGGCAACGGATAAATACCGCATTGCGTTGTTTTCGAACATGTCAGTAAGTATATATAAAAGTATCGTTCCTCCGGCGTTAAATCGAGTACAAAATCATCCTGCCAAAAGTTCACCTGTACATTTCGGTATACCGCCATATATATTCCTCCCATCTTTTAGTGGCAAATATGAAATTGCCGCTTCTTTCATACATATAGAGATTGGGGAGGAAATTGGGCAATTCATTTTAAATTTTTTTTACTACTACGATGTTATTTCTTTTTAGTGAATTGTTGTAGTAGTTGTTTTTTATTTTGTTTTTGTAATGATTTATTACTTGTAAGGGGCTTGGTAGGGGTTTATAAGGGGCTGTTTGAAGATGATTTTGGTTAGAAACAACAAAGTCCTTTAATTTTATCTTCGCTATTATTGACTAACTATATAATGAGTGGAATTGATTTAACATAAAGTGCAACTTCCATCAGTGGAGGTTTTCTTCATCCTCCACTGCCCGTTAATATGGGATAAAACTTTACATAATTAGAGATAAAAAAATAAAAGGACATTTTAAATGTTCCTTTTATTTTTCAGTAACATGTTTAATTCTTTAGCATCTTTTTTTGTGTTTAAAAATGATATGAACCAAGAAAATATGTACAGTAAAAATATACCTCCGAGAAAATCAACAGTTAGGAATCCTTCTATCCAATGGTTATATACAGATATACAATAGACAACTAGAATCATCATGAAAAAATGAATGATTAAAGCGAACAAATAGCTAATTCTTTCCATATCAAAAATGAATGTGAAAATACCTGCACAAGCTGAGATTATAAGAACACTTATAATCTCAGCTTGTGTAATAGATATATTATTGTTTCTCGATAGTAAAACTATCATATATATAAATGATCCAGTCCCTAAACCTGAATAAAGTCGATTTTTTAATTTCAATAAAGTCTTTCCCTTCGTATTTTTTATGATTTTAAGATAAGATTATTTAATTTTGATTGTATATAAAATGTATAGAAGATTCCTCCAAAAAATAAACCAACCGATAGTCCACTTATGGCAGCATAAATTATATTAAACGAAATATTATCATAAAATGATAAGGAAATTCCTAAAGTTACATTTAAGAGATATTTTACAAAGAAATTAATCAAGATAATTATTAATGGAAGGTAACATTTCTTTCTGAAAATAACTGTCTCTTTTTCGAAAAAAGTTTGATATTTTTGATACAACAAATATCCAATTAAAATACCTGGAAGAATGAAAATCGTATAGCTTATTAAACAATATCCTAAGTGAGAAAATTTAGTGATCATTTTATCCAAACCCCATATCATAAAAATCACGGGAACAAGAAACATTTTAGATAAATTAATCGGCCTTTCTTGAGAAATAGCAATACCTCTTTTTATTAAAAAGAATAATAATATCCATACCCATAATGGCGTTCCTATAAATACTTCTTTAATCATGTTATACATTGTATTTCCTCCTTTGTTTGTATTCATATTTACATCAAAGGAGATAGAAAGAAATACTTTTAAACATAAGTGGTAAGAATCAATGCATAAGTGGAGAATTAGAATATTTTGTTAGCACATCTTTTAAAGAAGAAACATATTTTCTTGACACAATTACTTTTTCTCCGTTTGAAAGTAGTGCTTCTAGATTTCCGTTTGGTTTAACAGAGAATTTGTTTAAAAAATGAATATTGATAATTATAGTTTTTGAAATTCTAATGAAATTATCTGGAAGATCATGTTCTAATTTGTATAAAGGGCTTTTTGTTTCAAATATATTCTTTTTTGTATAAATGAATACTTTTCTTTCAAGATATTCCAAATAAAAAATAGTTGAACAAGCAATTTTTTCTTGTTCCTCTTTGTGAGCAGACTTTGCTATTAAATAGTTGTCAGAATTATTCTCTAGTGTTGATACCATATCTAGAATAAAAGATGTTACTTTGTGAATGTAAAAGGTACAAGCTTCTTCTTTAAGTTTTTCAATAATTTTAATATTCACTTTCATTTGCTGTCTATTTCCCTTTCTTTAGATTTTAAAATTACTTTCAAAATGTATTCAACAAAAAAACAATTAAAATGATTGTTTTGTGTTAACATTTTAGTCAAAAACAAGAGAAAAAGTAAAGTAGAAAAATAGTGTACAAGCAATACATTCATTATTCACTGCTCTCGCCCCCTAAAAAAAGGTTTTATCTCCGATTTTCAATTTGTATCTATATAAATCCATTTTAATTTTTCAACATCTAAATCCCTGCTATACAGAATAAAATTAACCTACACTCGTTTGTTCTTTCTGTTTTACTTCGCATGTGACAGAGAAAAGCTCTGACCGCTTCTATGCATGGCCAGATGCTCTCCCCCACCTAAAAATAAAAAGAAAGCGTTTTTTAGGTCATAGTTTAAAACCCGTTAACAAATTCATCACGAAATTCTACACCCTAAAAGTTGCATCATATCTTCATATAGTCATAGAATAAATCTGTGGTCAAAAATATATAAAGAGCTGCTACAATTCATTGCTGAAAACATGAAGAATAAAGGAAGGAATCGAAGGAAAAACTTAAAAAATTAGACAAGGAAAATGGAGAGATGAATTAAATGTTAAAGATCATCAAACATTTAAAACCATTTGTTGCTTCCATCATTGCAGTTGTATGTCTTTTAACTGTGCAGGCAGTATGCGATCTATCACTGCCAGACTACATGTCTAACATTGTCAATGTAGGGATTCAACAAAAAGGTGTAGAGAATGCAGTACCTGAAGTTATTCGTAAAAGTGAAATGGATAAACTTACGCTCTTTATGAATGGAAATGAGAAGAAAAAAGTAGATGACAACTATGTACTTTTAGATAAGAACAATCTTTCTCAAAGTGAGCTGAAAAATGATGTAAATGATTATCCGCAGCTGGATAAAGAACCACTTTATAAGCTACATACAGAGGATAAAAATATAATTAACGAGCTTAACGATATCTTTGGGAAACCAATGTTAATTACACAAGGAATTGAAAAAGGCGGCTCATCTGCTTTCCCTTCAGGTGCATCAGGTGATAACAAAGCACCAGCGAAGCTTCCGCCAAATACAGATCCTTTTGCAGTGATTGCGAAACTGCCTCAAGATCAAATCGATGCAATGAAAGAAAAGGCGGATGAAAAGTTTAAGAATATGCCAGGCAGCATGGTAACACAGTCAGCCGTTTCATTCATTGAGAATGAGTATAAAAAGATCGGTATCAATACAGATAAGCTTCAATCCAATTATATTCTTACTTCTGGCGGGAAAATGCTGCTTCTATCCTTAGTAAGTATGGCCGCTACTGTTATCGTGAGTTTACTTGCTGCAAAAGTAGCTGCAGGACTCGGCAGAGATCTTAGAAAGAAAGTATTCCGGAAAGTTACAAGCTTTTCAAATGCGGAGTTTGATAAGTTTTCCACTGCCTCTTTAATCACAAGAAGTACAAATGATATCCAGCAAGTGCAAACACTCATGGTTATGATGCTTCGAATCGTCTTCTATGCACCGATTTTAGGTATAGGCGGCATTATTAAGGTACTTACTACAGACCTTTCAATGGGATGGATTATCGGAGTTGCGGTAATCGCAATTTTAAGCTTAGTCATTGGTTTATTTAGCATCGCAATTCCTAGGTTTAAAATGATACAAAAGTTAGTAGATAAAATTAACTTAATCACTCGTGAATCTTTAACAGGTATGCTCGTTATTCGTGCTTTTAATAATCAAAAACATGAAGAGAAGAAATTTGAAAAAGGCAATCAAGATTTAACAAGAACCAATTTATTTGTAAGCCGTTTAATGTCATTTATGATGCCGATGATGATGTTTATCATGAATGCCGTTACTGTACTTATTATTTGGGTTGGAGCACACCAAGTGGATATGGGACATATGCAAGTTGGTGATATGATGGCGTTTATGCAATATACAATGCAAATCATCATGGCCTTCTTAATGATTTCAATGGTATCTATTATGGTTCCACGTGCTTCTGTATCCGCACAACGTATCGCAGAAGTTTTAGACACTGACATTACCATTCGTGATGCAGCGGAGCCAAAAACATTTGCTTCTGACAAGAAAGGCTACGTTGAATTTAAAGATGTTAGCTTTAGATATCCAGGTGCAGAAGAAGACGTGCTTTCGAATATTACCTTTACCGCAAAGCCTGGTGAAACGACTGCTTTCATCGGAAGTACAGGTAGCGGTAAATCGACATTAATCAACTTAATTCCACGCTTTTACGATGTCACAAACGGCCAAATATTAATAGATGGCACGGATATTAGAGAAGTATCTCAGAAGGAATTAAGAGAGAAAATTGGTTATGTACCGCAAAAAGGAGTTCTATTCTCCGGTACGATCGAAAGTAATTTGAAATACGGTAAGAAAGAAGCAACTGAAGAAGAACTCGCAAAAGCGGCAGAAATCGCGCAAGCCATGGAATTTATTAACGCGAAATCTGAAAGCTTCCGTACAGAAATATCACAAGGTGGTACGAACGTTTCAGGCGGTCAAAAACAAAGACTTTCTATTGCGCGTGCTCTTACGAAGGAATCCGAAATATTCATATTTGATGATAGTTTCTCAGCTCTTGACTTTAAGACAGACGCCCTACTTCGCAGAGCTTTAAACAATGAGATTGCAGGAAGTACGATTTTACTTGTTGCCCAAAGAATCAGTACCATTATGAATGCAGATAAGATCATTGTACTTGATGAAGGAAAAATAGTCGGAACTGGTACTCATGAAGAGCTTATGGAAAACTGTGAAGTTTATAAGCAAATTGCTTTATCACAACTTTCAAGAGAGGAGTTGTCATCATGAGTGATAAAAAAATAGAAAATAACAGACAAGGCGGCCCTGGTCCTGGTGGCGGCGGTCATATGGGCGGCGGCATGAGAAAGATTGAGAAGGCAAAAAACTTCAAAGGAACGATGAATAAGTTACTTCAATACTTGAAGCCCTATAAATTATCAATCTTAGTCGTTATCCTTTTCGCAATCGGTAGTGCTGCCTTTACAATCGTCGGTCCAAAAATTTTAGGAAAAGCAACAACAAAACTTTTCGAAGGACTCGTAAGCAAAGTAACAGGAGCACCCGGTGCAGCAATTGACTTTACCTATATTGGAAACATTGTTGTTTTACTCCTCGGATTATATGTAGCGAGCACTGTGTTTGGCATTATCCAAGGATATATCATTTCGGGAGTAGCACAAAAAGTATCTTATAACTTCAGAAAAGAAATTGATGAAAAGATCAACCGTATGCCGCTGAAGTACTTTGATAAAACAACGCACGGAGAAGTATTATCGAGAATTACGAATGACGTAGATACGGTGAGCCAAACGTTAAATCAAAGTATGTCGCAAATCATCACATCGGTAATTACAATCATCGGTGTACTTATCATGATGCTATCAATCAGCTGGCAAATGACATTAGTGGCGCTTTTAATATTGCCAGTATCGATGATGCTCATCATGGCAGTCGTAAAACGATCACAAAAATACTTCAAATCCCAGCAAGAATACTTAGGACACGTAAACGGGCAGGTCGAAGAAATTTATAGTGGTCACAATATCGTAAAAGCTTTTAACACTGAAGAAGAAGAAGTGAAAAAATTCGAAGAGGTAAATGATACCCTTTACCACTCCGCATGGAAGTCTCAATTTTTATCTGGAATGATGATGCCGATTATGACATTTATCGGTAATATCGGTTACGTAGCTGTATCGATTTTAGGCGGATGGCTTGCGGTAAAAAGAACCATCGCAGTTGGAGACATTTTAGCCTTTGTACAATATGTAAGAAGCTTTACGCAGCCAATCGCTCAAGTAGCTCAAATCGCGAACGTACTTCAATCAACAGCTGCTGCTGCAGAAAGAGTCTTCGAATTTTTAGAAGAAGAAGAGGAAGTGCCAGAAGCAGAAAATCCAGTGACGCTGCAGAAAGTAAACGGAGAAGTTACCTTCAAAGATGTTCAATTTGGATACAATCCAGATAAAATCATCATCAATAATTTCTCAGCTAACATTAAGCCTGGACAAAAAGTAGCAATCGTCGGTCCAACCGGAGCTGGTAAAACAACGATCGTAAAACTGTTAATGCGTTTCTATGACGTAAACAGCGGTGCAATCTGTATAGACGGTCACGACATAAAAGACTTCACGCGAGAAGACCTGCGCAACATGTTCGGGATGGTACTGCAAGACACTTGGCTATTTAACGGTTCCATCATGGAAAATATTCGTTACGGCCGACTGGATGCTACGGACGAAGAAGTAATTGAAGCAGCGAAAGCAGCTCACGTGCACAGCTTCGTAAAAACATTACCAAATAGATACAACATGGAACTAAACGAAGAAGCAAGCAACGTATCCCAAGGACAAAAGCAGTTATTAACAATTGCCCGCGCCCTTCTAGCGGATCCGAAAATACTAATACTCGACGAAGCAACAAGCTCAATCGATACTCGTACAGAAGTACTGATTCAAAAAGCGATGGAAAACCTCATGGAAGGCAGAACAAGCTTCATCATCGCTCACAGATTATCAACAATTCGTGATGCAGACTTAATCCTTGTCATGAAAGACGGGGATATTGTTGAGCAGGGTAATCATGAAGAGTTATTGAAGGCTGATGGTTTCTATGCTTCACTTTATAATAGTCAGTTTGAAGGTGCGGATGCTTCTTAAGATTGATTGGACACTCCTCTGGTTTAGAGGGGTGTTTTGTTTTATATATGATATTTAATAACGAATTTGTTCGTATCATTTTATAAAAGTGTAATAAGGTCAAGCAGCGCTCCTTAATCAACTCCCCTTCAAGAAGCAAAGACCCTAATACCGTCTGTCCGGCCTCAATATTTTGAATGCTCATGGTCGACAGTACTGTGTATGTTTCTAAAGGATGTCATTAAGAACATAAAAACAGCCATCGTTTCATGGAATGATGGCTGTTTTTATTTACACTTATACATAATCTTAACCTGATGGCTATGATATTCTCGCCTATACAATAGAAAACATCAAATACACACCAACAACGAAGAAAACAGCAGCCGTCTTAATTAAAGTAATACCGAAAATTTCTTTATAAGCTTCCCTGTGCGTTAATCCTGTCACTGCAAGTAAAGTAATAACTGCCCCATTATGAGGAAGAGTGTCCATACCGCCTGCTGCCATTGCAATTACGCGATGCAACACATCTAATGGAATATCAAAATTCGCTGCTGCTTCAATATATTTTTCTGCCATTAAACCTAATGTAATACTCATTCCGCCCGAGCCTGATCCCGTCAGCCCACACAATATATTCGTCATAACCGCTCCGTTGATTAAAGGATTGGAAAATGTCCCAGTCAAATAATTTTGGATCATAACAAAGCCAGGTAAAGCCGCGATAACGGCACCGAATCCATACTCTGCTGCAGTGTTCATCGCAGCTAAGATTGAACCACTTACACCCACGCTTGTAATCGATTGAAAATGTTCTTTTACCGCTTGGAAGTTTAATAATATAGCGCTCAGTATACCGATAAGAAGTGCCATTTCTACCGACCAAATCCCCACAACTTGTGCCATATCAATTTTCCCGTACTCCTTCAAACCGATGGACGCAAAATCAAATCCCTTTGTATACCAAACGGGGATGAATTCTGTAAAGACTTTATTCATCACCCCAACTAGTACAAGCGGTAGAAAGGCCATCCAGTAACTAGCTGGAATAGCATCACCTGAAACAATTGGCGTTGGCGCCTCTTGTGCGCTAGTTGTCGCAGCCATTTCAGAAACCGCATCACCTTTTCCGAAATAACCCTCCCCTTTAGCTGCCGCTTTCTTCCTACACCTTTCCAAATACAGCATGCCGCATGTAAAAATGAATAACGCTCCAATGATTCCTAATGTCGGTGCCGCATAAATATTTGTTTTAAAAAACGTAGTTGGAATCACATTTTGAATTTGAGGCGATCCAGGAAGTGAATCCATCGAAAACGTAAATGCACTAAATGCGATTGTCGCTGGAATGAGACGTTTCGGAATATCTGCTTCGCGAAATAATTGCGCCGCAAATGGATAAATCGCAAATACTGCAACAAATAGACTGACGCCGCTGTATGTAAGAATCGCACCCATTAATACGATGGAAAGAATGGCTCTTTTCACACCGATAAAACGGATGATGATTTTCGCGATTTTTTCTGCGATTCCAGTGATCTCAACCACTTTACCAAATATCGCTCCAAGCAAAAACACAGGAAAGTATAATTTTATAAATCCGACCATCTTCGCCATGAAAACATTAGAAAAGAACGGTAAAACGTGCGCTGGCTCAGTCAAAAATACAGCCAGCAAAGCACATAACGGAGCGAATAAAATGACCGAGAATCCCCGGTAAGCTACAAATATAAGCAAGCCAAGCGATAACAGTACAATCAATAAATCCATAACCTCTAGTCCCCCCTCAATAAAATGGATTCTCTCAAATTTGTTTTATGCTTGCATATGTTGTTACGATGCCTACCAAAGGTAGACATCGTATTCTTTTTATTTATGCTGAAAAAGCGGTACTCTCTTTTCTATAAAAGCACCTACTCCCTCTCTTACATCACTCGTTTGAAAGACATGGCCAAAATTTTTAGCCTCTATTTTTAGCCCTTCCTCAAGAGAATAAGATAATCCTTTATTGATAGATTGCTTCATCAACGATAAAGCAGGAAGAGAAAATCGAGCCATCTTCGCAGCCAGTTTCTTCGCCTTATTCAACGCTTCGCCGCACGGAACAACATGATTTACCAAACCAAATCGCAAAGCCTCTTCAGCACTAAGCGGTTCACCAGTAAACATCATTTCTTTTGCCCTCGCAGTTCCGATTAAGCGGGGCAAACGCTGCGTTCCTCCCGCACCTGGAAACAAGCCTAACTTTACTTCCGGAAGCCCGATTTGGGCCTGCTCTTCTATAATCCGTAAATCACATGATAAAGCTAATTCACACCCGCCCCCAAGCGCTAATCCGTTAATCGCAGCGATGACAGGCTTCGGTAGGCTTTCTATTTTATTTAATGGGTTCTGGAGCCACAATGCTTTTTCCTCTGCATATTCACTCCCTTTCCCAATCCATTCCGGAAATGACTTAATGTCCCCTCCGGCAACGAAAGCTTTCTCCCCAGCGCCAGTTAGGATTACAACAATAACTTCATCATCTCGTTCAATTTCATCGACCGCCGCCGTCATTTGCTCAATCACCGCGTAGCTCAGTACATTCACAGGAGGATTATCAATGATAATAGTCGCGATTCCTTTTTCTTTAGACCATGAAACAACTCGCTTATTTTCCAATGCAATCCCTTCTTTCTAATATGTAATGAGACAACTTTCAACTCGTTCTTTTAATGACATATCCGGCCTGCTCGCGATCCCAAGCAGTACCGATTCCTTCCTCCTGCAGCTTGAACTTCTGAATCCGTTCCGTCGCAGTTTTTGGGAAAGATTCACGAAACTGAACGTATCGCGGTACCATAAAGTATGCCATGCGTTCTTGACACCAATCGATAATCTCTTCATGGGACATCGTTTCTCCTTGCTTTACAATCACATATAATTTGACATCCTCTTCCCCCACTTCTGACGGGACACCGATAGCTGCTGATTCCAGCACTTTCGGGTGATTATTCACGACCTTTTCAATTTCCCAAGAAGAGATGTTTTCTCCCCGTCTTCTAATACACTGCTTGATCCGGTCGCAAAAATATAAGTAACCTTCCTCGTCCTGGTAACCACGATCTCCTGTATGGAACCATCCTCCTTCCATCGCTTCTTCTGTTTTATCCGGCATTTTATAGTAGCCTTCCATGAATGTTTGTCCTTGTAAAGCACGAATGAAAATCTCTCCGATTTCACCAGTCCTTACTTCATTTCCTTTCTCATTCACAATCTTTGTCTCTACATAAGAATACGGTTTTCCGATAGAAGGAGGCTTATTAGCGTTCAATGGATTCGTTACACAAAATCCTGTCGTTTCCGTTAATCCGTAGCCTTCTACAATCCGGACGCCAAACCTCTCCTCAAACGGCTTCCAAAATTCCTTAGGCGTAGCAGCACAAGCCGTCACCCTTGCCGGATTTTCATAATCGGTTTCCTTTTCTGGTTGCTTGCAGAGGATCGGAATCATAGACCCTAAAGAGTTAAAAATGGTTGCGCCATGACCGCGAATTTCATCCCAAAAACGAGAAGCACTAAACCTCTTTCCAAGAGCAATCGTCGCATTGCAAGAAATGGCACCGAGCACCGTATGAGCCTGGGCGTTAATATGAAATAACGGCAGCGCTGTAAATAAAATATCTTGCGAATTCGCGCCGACCATATAGGTAGCGAATGACTGTGCAGAATTGACATAAGCAGAATGACTTAACATGACCCCTTTCGGCAATCCTGTCGTTCCAGAGGTATAAAGGATACTGTTAATAGAAGAGGAGGAAACAACTTCACTTGGAAGATAATGATCATTTGTATTCAGTACATCTTTCAATCCGATTACCGGTCGCTCTTTACCATCACCTAGAATGATTTCGCTTTCATTATTGCCATGGACAACAATCTGAATTTCCCTTTGTATAAATGGCAAACAAGAAGCAATTTGAGGAACAAATGCCTTATCAACAATCATTAACTTACAATCGGAATGGGATAAAATATATTGCAGACCTTCTCCTTTTAAATGCACATTAAGAGGCACCGCAATTGCTCCCATAAAAGATAAAGCAAACCATACATCCAGATATTCAGGGGTGTTATGAAGCATAATACAAACCTTGTCACCCTTTTGGATACCGAGTTCACAAAATCCCGCTATAGCTCTTGTAATTTGATGATAGAGTTCCTCATACGTAACCCTTTGTTCTTCAAATTGTAAATACACCTTATCAGGCGACTTTTCGATACTTTGCATAAGAAAATGTGGCAAACTCTGATTCTCCAGCACTAGATTCCATCCCCTTCCTGCTAAAATTCTTTTTATTTATCTAGCAAGAAACATGCCAAAAATCGACTCTTTCTCCATTTCCTTATTCCTTAAGGGACATGCCTCCTATTTCCCATGCATGCCCACCTTCACATGTCGCATTTATGCTACAAATGATAGCGATCATGTCGCATATATAAGAAAACGTCGCAAAAACGCGACAGTAGTTATTAATGCAAACACAACAAAAAAAAAGGGCCTATTTGCCCTTTATCCTATTCCGTACCTTTCTATTTTTCGATATAAGCTGGCCCGGTGAATCCCTAAAAGCTCGGCTGCCTCTTTTCTATTTCCAGCTGCCTTTTCCAAAGCTCTCGCAATCACCCTTTTTTCAGCGGATTCCACTTCCGCCTGCAGTGAATAACTCATCTCATTCTCCTCTTGATCCGCTGCGAATATTTCATGATACAACTCTTCTTCCAAATCTTTTTGCCGCAAATAGACAGGAAGGTGATGCACTTGAATAACCGTTCCTTCCACAACGTTCATCGCTCGTTCCAGCACATTCTCCAGCTCCCTGATATTCCCTGGCCAATCATGCTCCATGAATATACCCTTCACTCGCTCATCCAATGAAAGAATACTACTACCAAGCTCCTCATTCAATTTCTGAATTAAAAATTCTGTTAAATGTACCATATCTTCCTTTCTTTCTCTTAGCGGAGGTATATCAATCGCAAACACATTTAGCCTATAATATAAATCCTCTCTAAATTCCCCTCTTTGCACCATTTCACGGAGGTTTCGATGCGTTGCCGCAATAAAACGGACATCAATCTTATGAGTTTTTGTACCACCGATTCTTTCAATCTCTTTCTCTTGCAGCACACGAAGCAACTTCACCTGCATGTCCAAAGACATATCGCCGATTTCATCTAAAAACAACGTCCCCTTATGAGCCAGCTCAATCTTTCCAGGCTTACCGCCCTTTTTCGCCCCAGTAAAAGCACCCTCTTCATACCCGAACAATTCAGCTTCTAAAAGATCCCTCGGAATCGCAGCACAATTCAACCGAATAAATGCACCATCAGCACGCGGGCTCGCATGATGAACTGCATTGGCAAAAAGCTCCTTTCCCGTTCCACTTTCTCCTCTTATCAAAACCGTAGAACGGCTTTTCGAAACCTTCAAAGCCATCGTTTTCACTTCTTCCATTTTCAAACTCTCTCCTACAATACTTTGAAATGAAAACCTCCCTTCTTGCAGTCGCTTTAATTCAGTTTGATAGTATGATAACTTCGATTCCATTGTGCTAATCTGATCCGCCAAAGCTTTAAACTGCTGGATATCATGAAACATGATTTTACCTATGGCACCAATAATCCTCCCTTCCTTCATAATGGGAATTCGATTTGCAATAACATTCTGACTATTTATACGCTGAATATGCCCAATTTCCATCTGTCCCGTCTTCACAATAATATGCATCCTCGTATTCTCAACAATCTCCGTACAATGCTTCCCAATTGCTTCCTTCGGATCATCAATTCCCAGAAATCGCGCATAAGCACCACTAAAAAAATTGATGATCCCTTGCTCATTCACCCCTAGAATACATTCAGACAGTAAATTCAAAGCATTTTCATACCGGCTGATAGTACTTTCCAAAGACAGTATGCTTTTCCCCTTGTTTTCTAGAATGACAATCGATCCGTCTTCTTTCCCGTCCTTATATACTCGAGATTCATTCACGATGAACACTTGGTTCCCAATCTTACACTCATACTTGTACAAACTATCATGTTGATTCACTACTAGCTTTTTACGATTAGGGATAATCATTGATATGTGCTTACCCGTTACTTCGTTTTTTGCTTTGTTTAACATGCTGCAAAATGCTGGATTGCTGAACGTAATCGTTCCATCATGACTTATAACTGCAATGCCGTTATTCATTACCTGAAGAGCCTGGCTCGTTAACTGCAAATTTCCCCCTTCATCCATATGCATTTGGAAGCCCCCTATCAAATCTTGCTCTTTCTCGCATGTTATATATATCTACTTTATAACACCTTGTGAAATACTTGAACCTTCTAAAGCTATTTAAAGGCAATATATAATCTCGAAGTTCAACTAAAACACAAAAAGGATATTGGTAAAAAATATCCAATTAATAAAATAATTAACACAATCCCAAAAATATTATAAAGAATTTAGGTGCTACATATATTGAAAACGTTATTTGGTATATTTCTCTGTCTATTGGGAGCTTTTTTAATTGGTTTAACATCGAATAGTCTTGGAAACATCGGTAACACCCTAATGAAAATAATAGGAATTGTCTTTGTTGTATTAAGCATCAAAATAATAAGCAACAAGAATAAAGAATGAAACTCGACTGTTTAGGAACAAGACTGTTAAAAGG
This sequence comes from Bacillus sp. NPDC094106, assembly GCF_044764345.1. Lineage (NCBI taxonomy): Bacteria > Bacillati > Bacillota > Bacilli > Caryophanales > Bacillaceae > Bacillus > Bacillus sp. NPDC094106. Next base: position 183,243 of record NZ_JBIWHY010000003.1, read on the forward strand.
CAGTCTTATTTTTATAATTTCATTGTCTTAACTAAAAAAATCCGCTCCTAAAAACCACCGCGTTTTTCCGCTTTTTGTTTACATACTTTTTCCACATCTTCAAGCGTTACACCTTCATACTGGGCTAGCGCGTTTGTGAGTTCTAATAAATCTGCTAGTTCTTCAATCTTATGCTCCTGATTTTCTGCTTCTAATATTGTTTTAAGTTTTAAGTGTTATCGTATTCTCCACTTGCTAATCCCCCACTATTTCATTACAAAAATTAGATTAAATCTCCAATTCTTATTTTATTATAGAAAGAACCTTATTAATAAAGTTAGAAACCACTTTCTTACAACAAATATACTAGCTTAATAATCTGCTTCATGAGGCAAAAAATAGACGAGAGCAACTTTATCTCGTCTATTCATTCAGGAGTTACTTCCTAATTGACTAGAATTTATGTTCTTGTACAAGGTTTTTCATACCTGTCTTGAATTCCTTGCTTATTTCTTTAACTCCAGAGACTAATTCTTTATTTGCTTCGTGATATTCTTCATAGCTTCCTTCAAATACTCCTCTTCTTCCCTCGTTAAAAGAGCTGGAAATTCAGCTAATGGAATCTCATCCTGTTTCGCAATATTTTCAAAGTCATCTTTCGGTACACCAGCAGTTCGACTGATTTCTTCTATTAATTTATAAAACTCTTTAGCAACCGCTTGAACATCAACATGTGCTGGATCCTTCTTCTCTTCCTTATGTCTCTTTAATTGCTTGATTAAACGCAGAAACTGCTGATTTAATTTCAATTTTAGTTCTTTATCATCAATATCTTGTATCCCTCTTTCTCCTAACCACTCTCTATTTTCCTTCTCCCATATGAATGTTTGTAAGAAAGAACAAAATAAAGATACATCTACCGTTTCTTCTTTCTGCAATACTGCTGTCATTTCGTCCATATGTGTGAGTACCCTCGCAATTCTCTCTTGTTCCGCTAATAATACCTCTCTTTGAAAATAGATTCTCTCCATAAACTTCTCCTTAGGAATATCATTCTGTAAAATGATATTTTGAATCTCCCCAAGTGAAAAACCAAGATGTTTCAAAGCTTGTATTTGTCGTAATACATACAAATCATCTTTCGTATATAAACGGTGTCCACCTTCTGTATAATCACTTGGTTTTAATAAATTAATTTTGTCATAATAACGGAGTGTTCGTACTGTTACATCACCTACATTAGCAAATTCACTAATTATCCAGGACATGTCTTCACCTGCTTTTTAGTTTTCTTTTTTACTTTATAACTAAAACGTTACATCACATTGCTTTTCTTAGCTACATACTGAAACATATTAGAAACTCTTGCTGATACACCTTTATCATTCTTCATTTGCATACCTAACTGGAACAAACATACTACAAGCAATAAAAAGTTAGAACTTTTTCGAATTGGATTTCCATAGCTATCATATTTCTCATAACCATCATACAAATTATGTTCCCTTCTTCTTATAACTAAATAGATCGTAACAAAAAAAGCTACTATCGCAATAACAATTCTCTTTTTCGTTGTTTCCACTTCTGTGTTCATCACCTATTCCCCTTCCATAATATATTTGTCTTCTTTAAATAGCGGAATGCGAATGAAATACTGGTATGGCTCATTACGGATTACCTTCCATGCGACAATCCCTACTTGGATTACTTCAAAAGCAAACACACCCCAAAATAAAACTAGACTTATACGTTTACTAATAATAAATAGAAGAAATATCAGCAAATGAAAATTAAATGCTTTTCGGCAATGGTATTTGTATACTTCATTTTTGCGGGCCAGCGTTATATACATAAACAATGGTGAAAAAACCCCTAAAGCAGCTGATAGCAGTAACCTGATGACGATATTTCTTTTTTCTCTTGCTATGCTTTTCATTGGAACTCCCCTTTCGTCTTGTCTTCTTTTTTATCGTAAAAGATGACGTTAGGAGAAGTTCAAGAGGGATTATTAAAATTCTTTTGGATAAATCAATTTAGGGCATGTACTGTCTAAAAGTGGGAAAGGAAGTGAACTTCATCTATTACGGTACAAAGGGATGGTATATAGCGGAGCTTAAAGCTTGAAAAATTTAGGATTCATTATTATGAAGGGTGGAAGTTGGAGAATTATCGGGACCATGTTTTGAAGATTTTGTTGTGAAAGATACAAGAAGAACAAGAAGATAAATAAGAGCTAGCAGAAATGAATCAAGCATTTCAATCCTTATAAATTAAAAACAGCTTAACCATTTTGAACCTCTAATTGTTAGACACAGTCTACAATCAGAGGTTCAGTTTATTTCGATATTACGGTCTTTCTTTCAAAATATGTATGAAGACGGTACTCACAAATCTCCTTCGTCCATCTAAATAAAAGATCCTCATCTTCTTTTTGAACATCCATATTTAAAGAAAAAGAAGTTTCATCAAATAATAGTAACCCTTTTGAACTGCCGCTCCATTTTGTCATCGGCATTGTCGCAATTAATTTACTAATCTTTTCTTCATCATATTCCCACATACGCTGCGCTTGCTTATCGCTAAAATCAATACGCCTGCGATATTCTTTTTCCATTAAGAAATGGTGGAAAAACGGTGCTACTTCTTGCGGTGAAATTGGAGTATACCACTTCTCTTCTCCACGTTGTAACATTGCCGACAGCAACAGCATTTTATAGCTTTTTGCCATCCCTGTTTTTTCTACTTCTTGTAGCCATGCTTCATATCGCATAAATACTTCTTTTTCTTCCTCTGTTAACTCATCGCTCCAAGCTAAAAAACCAACATACGATTTAAACTCTTGACGATACTCTTTACTCTCTTCTGTGCCAAGCTTGTGCAATTCTAGGTACGTTGGTCTGCGCCCTAATTCCATTTTTACAGTTTGATAGCAATGCAGCAATTTCTCTTTTCGCGGCATTCTTTTTTTCATTAGTTCATCTAACAACTGTTTTGCCTCTAACTCAAACTCTACTACACAGCCATTTGGTAGAATGTTTTCCGAACCACCGCCCTTAGTCTTACCTCCATCAACACGAAACATTTGCATTTTTACATCTGCATTTCGATAATTGGCAATTAAATCGATCACGACGCAATATTCTTTTTTCTCATGTAATCGTAATCCACGACCAATTTGTTGTGTGAAGATTGTTAATGATTCTGTTGGACGAACGAATAAAAGCGTATCTACAGAAGGAATATCAACACCTTCATTAAATAAATCGACCGTAAAGATTGCATCAAGTTCTCCATTATCTAGTAAAGCAATCGCATCTTCTCTTGATACATCTTTCGTTCCAGAATGAAGAGAAATTGTTTGATAACCATTACGATTAAAGTATGATGATAAGAAATCAGCCTGACGAATACTAGAACAAAATACAATAGTTCTCGTTTTCTTATACTTCTTCCATGCCTCTAAAATATTGTCAGCTAACTCTTCTTTTAGCTGCACTTGAGCTAACTCTTCACTATCATACTTATTCCCAAGCCAACGTACATCAGCATAATCTGTATCATCATATACACCGTAATAATGAAACGGAGACAACCATCCACGCTGAATCGCTTCCATAAAATCAATTCGATACGCAACGTTCCCATCACAAATGGAATAAATATCACGGAAATCATTACGATCTGGTGTCGCAGTTATTCCTAACAAAAAGTTAGGAGTAAAATAATCTAACACCTTTTGATAACTATTTGCTGCGGCATGGTGGAATTCATCGACAATAATGAGGTCGAAATCATCAGGAGAAAAGTTTTCTAAATGACGCTTCCTGCTTAACGTTTGGATAGATGCAAAAATAACGTCTCGCTCTCCTTCTTTTTTTCTCCCGTTGTAAATTCCCGTTATCTTATCTTGAATCACACGTTGAAAAGATTTTTCCGCTTGATTCAAGATTTCTTCTAAATGTGCAATAAATAAAACCCGTTTAAAACGCTGCGCGAAAAAAGCAGCTAAATACGTTTTCCCAAGCCCAGTTGCCATTACAACCATTGCCTTGTTATAACCTTCTTCAAGCGTATTTTCTAATTGCTCCAAAGCTGGAACTTGTGCAAAGCGCGGTGCGATTGCCGTTTCATATGAAGCTATAGATTCTTTTTCAACTGCTGCTCCTGAATTAACACTATAATCTTCTCCAGCAGAAGGAATCGTCATCTCAATCTCCTCTTGCTTCGTCCATGTTCGAACTAAATCTGGATGCTTTTGATGAAATCCCTCATATTCCTGTCTGTACTGTTTAATGGTTTCTATATTCACCGCAATTGTAGATTCATGCGTATGAACATGTAAAAACTGATCAATCGCCTCTGAAAATGTATCCTCATCTACACTTTCCCTTACAAGTAAACTCCATTCCACACCACTTGTTAATGCTGACTTCGACATATTTGAAGACCCAACAATCATCACACCATCTGTCTCATGCTCAAACAAATACGCCTTCGGATGAAAGGATTTCCCTGCACTTTTCCACAAACAAAGCTCAATATTTGGGTGAATCTCATATAACTTCTCTAGCGCATCAGGCTGTGTAATATATAAATAGTCACCGGTACAAACCTTAATATCCACACCCTGCTCTGCTGCCTTTTGTAATGGCTCTACCAAAACGTTCACACCCGACTTCATTACAAATGAAGTTAAAATATAGATTGCCTTCGCTTCATCTATGTATTTCTCTAATTTATGTAATAAATTGCTTGTAATAGGCTGAACGTTAGTCATCCTGTACCTCAACTAAAAAGATGCGCTCTTGAAACCCACCGCGCTTTTCTGCTTTTTGCTTACGTACTTTCTCGACATCTTCAAGCGTTACACCTTCATGTTGTGCTAGTGCATTTACAAGTTCCAGTAAATCAGCTAATTCTTCTACTTTATGCTCGGGAGTCTCTGCTTCTCTATATTCTGCTAGTTCTTCTTGTGTTTTTTTACATACTTCTTCTATGTATTCTTTTTCATCTAGGATTCTTGTTGTGAATGTTTTTCCGTTGTTTTCGATGATTTGTGGGATGCGATCTCGTACTAGTTTGTTGTAAACTGGCATCTTGATTCCTCCAATATTTCTATTTTGATCCTATTATATCACACAGAAATTTCCGTTTCTTTGGAAGTAAGTATGTGATAATCATAGAAAAATCCAAACTTTCAGCCAGTAACACAAACTTTTCCTTCGGTGTTCAAGCATATAATGCTAAAAATTTTAAAAAAATCGTTTCATATGTACTATAGATTAAAAGGTTGGTACGTGTATGAATTGAAAAAATTAGGATTAATTATTATGAAGAGTGGAAATCGGGGAGTTCAGACACATATTTTGCGGAATTTGTTGTTAAAAGAGCAAAAAGAAAAGGAAAAAATAAGACCTCTATGCTGGTAGCATAGAGGTCAAGCGTTCACTCTGCTCTATAAATAAAAATCAACACTTTCTAGGTTATTCGAAGATTATTTTGTGTAATGTTCTTAGAATGTATCTAAAATGTGATGGACCGATCACTTTTCTACTAAATTATGAGAAGTATTTTTTATTAATGGACTTTTCACTTAAAAACCGCTATAAAAGTGTGATAAAAGAAAGGATTAGAATCTCTGATTATTATGATAAACATTAAAAGTATCTTTTTATACCCATTTCTCATACTGATTAAATTCAGCTCAAAATATTCCCATCCCTAATATAAGAATACAGCTTGTTATCAACAGCATGCTCCATAACCATATTCATTGTAACAACAGGTAGTTCTTTTCCATTCTTGTCTTGCATTTCAGTTTGTTGCACACTATTTTTATCAGGACCTGCCTTACCTAAATAGTAAAAGTCACTTCCCTCATCATCATCTTTTTTCACAAAGATATGAATGCCAATGTTGTTTTCTTCTGCTCCAATAATTGTTTGAACTTCTCCCGATTTCAATGTTCTATTACTTCTGGTATACCATTTAAGAACTTCTTGATTGAGAAACTCATCACCATAATTCACACTAGACTCTACCTCATCATTTTTGTGGTACGTGATAAATATTGGACAAGTATGATGTTTGGTTTTATAACCATACATCGTTGAGTTTTCATCATTAGCCCAATTTAATAACCTACAAGCATCTTTTCTAGAATATTTTCTGTATAAGGTAAGCGGTTTGTTAGACTCATATAATTTACTCTTCACTTTTGCACTTCGAACAATATCAATAACCATATCTTTAAAATAATTATTTTGCTTCAAACTTTCACGAATTGAATCATTAAACATATAATCCTTACGTTCAGAACAAGTAACAATTGGCTTTTCTCCATATTTTTTCTTGCCATTTTGCATGAAGAATGACAAATCAAAAATACGTTGAACAGAAGCTATCGTAGCATCATCGGTTTGACAATTAGATTCCATTAAACAATTGAGGTACTGATCATGGTTAACCTTTTCTTGGCGTAATAACAAATCTAACAAAATAATTTCATGTTTGCGTTTTCCATTCAATACTTCTAATGAGAGCATTGTTAAAACCTTATTCTCATAATCTGTTAGCGCTGGAACTCCTTCTTTCATTTTTAATAAAAATTGATAGTAATTCGAATGTCTTTCAGCAAGCACAATAGGATCAATAGAGTGGTTTAATATAAAGTCGTAAAGATACGGAACTCTTCCTATTCTATTTTTCAATTCAACAAAAGCTTCTTTTAAGATTTTCATTTCTGTTAAATTACTATTATTAATCGCTTTAAAAATTTGTTTTTTCGCTATTTCTTCAAAGTTAACCGTTGAGATACCTTTAATATAGCTTGTATCATTTGTACGTCTACGTATATTGTCTTTGTTTTGTGATTTGTCTCCTGAAAGAGCGATTGGAATTAAATAATTATTTTTATAATTACCAATGAAATCAATGATCGTAACGAAATCTTTGGAATTATGCTTACGAAGTCCCCGTCCAAGCTGCTGAATAAAGATAATACTAGATTGAGTTTGCCTTAACATGATCACTTGATTAATACTTGGAATATCAATTCCTTCATTAAAAATATCTACAGTTAAAATATAATCAAGTATACCATTTTCTAATTGGTTTACTCGAAGCGCTCTTTCTTCTTGAGAATGGTCACCTGTTAATGCCACTGTGCAGAAACCTTTTTCGTTTAGTGCACGAGATAGTTGCTCGGCTTCCTCTTTTCGACTGCAAAACATCAATCCTGTTACTTTTCCACCAGAAAAACCATAGTATTGAACCTTTTCAATTATATGATTTACACGTTCTTCAGTAACAAGATTCAATAAAACTGTGGCATCATTTATCGTTTCTCCATTATATTCAAAATCCGTGACTCCAAAGTAATGAAAAGGGCAAAGCATATCTTCTTCAAGTGCTTCTTGTAAACGTATTTCATATGCAACATTGTAATCAAATAACTCATAAATATTGAAGTTATCTGTCCGTTCAGGTGTAGCAGTCATTCCCATTAAAAATTTAGGTTTGAAATAATCTATAACGTTCTGATAAGATTTCGCCCCTACTTTATGAACTTCATCTATTAAAATATAGTCAAATACCTCGGGGTCAAATTGAGATAAATTTTCTTCTTTTGAAATGGTCTGAATGGTAGCAAATAAATATTTAGCATCTGTTTGCTTATTCGAACCTGATAGAATCCCAAAATCTTCTTCAATTCCACCCAGAATTTTTTGGAAATCTGATTTTGCTTTATGTAATATTTGCTCACGATGAACAATAAATAGCATGCGCTTAGGAGCAAAACGTCTCACATCAAATGCTGAAAGATATGTTTTACCCGTTCCTGTTGCTGAAATAATTAATCCTTTTTCTTTTCCAGCATCTCTAACAGCTTGTATTTCTTGCAGTGCCGCCTGTTGCATTTTATTTGGAACAATTTTCAAAGCGTCTTCAATAGAATTATTATATTGACTAGGTAATTCTATAACTTGATCCGTTACCTTATAATCCACTTGCTTGTAAGTTTTTTCGTAATTGTTAATCCACTCTTCAGTTAATGTTTGAGCATCTTTCCACACTTCTTCAAACTGACTTTTGAAATGATGGACAATCTCTCCATTTTCATGCGATGTTAGCTTTACATTCCATTCATAGTTTACCTTTAACGCATGTGCTGTTAAATTAGAGCTTCCAACAATCAACGAATAGTGGGTTTTGTGGTTAAATATGTATCCTTTTGAATGGAAACCTGCTAAATTTGTTAATCTTACTTCTACATTTTCAATTTTCATTAGTTCTCTAAATACTTTTGGTTGGTTGAAATTTAAAAATGTTGATGTTAATATACGCCCTTTAACTCCTTTTCGCTTAAGATCAAGAAAATGAGATTTTAAAGTAGCAAGACCGCTTTCAGTAATAAAAGCGACTGAAAAAATAAAAGATGTACTATTTTCAATCTCTTCCAACAATGAACTTAAAACGTTTTCATTTTTTTTCGTGTTATTTACTAATAGCTTTGGTTTATAACTTCCAGATTGACTATACTTTTGATCGATAAACCCCTTATATAAAGAGGCTTCTAATTTTTGAATAAAATTCTCCATATGATCACCATTTTTGACAATTTTTTATACTAATTGTATTACTCACTGTTTTAGAGTGCAAATTTATTATGAAATTTAAAAAGCTATTCACATATAGTGAATAGCTTAATATGCTTTTTAACAACATTAATTTACAAAAGATGCCTTTGATAACTTCTCAATAGTCGGAATATCAGCAGGTGCCCAATCTAAAGTTGCGAGCTCATTTGGATGTAGCCATTTTATTGATACATGTTCAGTTAAAACTGGACTTCCTTCCATAAGCTTGCAATAAAAAGTTTTCAAATGAACGATGCCAAAATCATATTCATATACTGTGTAATCAATTTGTTCACCAATCTGTACTTTACAATGCATTTCTTCACTAATTTCACGTTGTAATGCTTCTTGAGGTGACTCTCCGTCTTCTATTTTCCCGCCTGGAAATTCCCACTTAAGAGGTAGTGCTTTAGCTGTTCCTCTTTGCGCACATAAGATTTTCTCATCTTCAACAATTACTGCTCCAACAACATAAATATTCTTTTTCATTATGTCCTCCTTAAACTCTGTAATGCACGTTTTTTATATTTTGTACCATACAAAGGGTTCTTTCTATATATTTTAACGATTAATATGCTTTAAATCAGTGGAAGTAATTTTTCGCACATACTATTTTACCTCATCCACTATCTTAGATTAGCCTATCATTAATATTAATAGAAATATCCCCAGAATGAAAGAGAAGTTAGATTAAGAAACCTTGATATCAAAATAGAATTCAATTAACAATCAAAGCGATTTTCCTCTTACCTAAACTAAGCTTTCAAAACAGAAGTAGTGCTTTGCTTGCCTACTCACTCAAAAGAAAAAAGACGTTTACTTGAAAGATACCCATAGTAAATTTCATCTAAAAGAAAACAACTTTCCTAGCAAGCCCAAATGTCATCAATGCTTCTTCTGGCAATCGTTCTAAATCCTCAAATAGCATATCTACAAACTCTTGTCCATTAATAAAGCCTATATTTTTATTCTCTTTGGCAGCGTATTCTTGTGCAAGTGCTTCGGCATCTTTCCCCACTATACCGCTCGTCACAATAATTCCATGATCACCCGCATCCATTGAATCAGCTAATTGCTTTACAACCCAGCTCTGCAAAGCGCCTCCACCTATATAAAAATGCTTTACTTGAATTCGAACAGTAAGACCACCAGGTAATTCAGCTAACAAATCAGTGTCTCCAACTTCACTACTAGTTGTAGAGAGACGATATAAACCTGGATAGTATAGAGATAATAGTGTACATACCGCATTTTCAAAACTACTCGAAGTAACACCGAATAATCCACCAGCTTGCAATTTCTCCAAATATGCATTCTTCATCTCAATATCAGTTTGTTCAGAGAAGTAGTGCTTTTTCTCTGTAACAATCTCATGAATATCTTCATAATAAGTCGAGTAAAGCGTTTGTCTTCCTTTTAAAGAGTCGAACAGGCGGCCTGTCAGCATGTCCCTAGGTATTGCTTTCTTTTCATATAGCCATTCCACCCATCTTTGATGCGGATAACCTTCTTCGCCGTTGTCAACAGATTCATCATACTTATAGCTTGAGACAATGCGCCCAATATAAGCAAATCGACCGTCTGGGACAAGAACATAATCTCCTATCTCCATCTCTTGTAAAAAGCGATAAATGACACCTGCCTTTTGGCCAAGTGCTTTTGGTGAATATGTATACTTATCCTCTACCTTCTTTTTAACTTCGTCTCTTTTGGAAACCCCTGATAAGTCTCCAATACCAGGCCAACCAATTGCGATTATCCCATTGCCCGTATCCTGATGTTTATGTTTAGTTAAAAATTCCTTCATACGATTCACACCGTGCGGAAATGGTCTAACAACCCATGCTTTTCCCATCGTAATTCCCCCTACTCCTAAATATATTTCATAATACAGTCAAACTTCCATCAGTGGCGTTTTCTTACTGCCCGTTAATACTAGATAAAAAAGAATTTTTTTAATCTACTTTCCTCTTACTTGCAGACAACTGCGCCGTATACCGACAAGAAGGAAAATTACTACATCCTAAAAAAGTCCCTTTTGAACCTTTTCGTTGTACTAAATTCCCGTTGCACCTAGGACAAATGTGTTTCTGAACTTTTTGTTTTGCTTCTTGTTTGTTCATCTGAATATTTTTTACGTGCTGCTTTTTTATATTCTTGTCAGTGATATTAGCTTGCTGAAGTGTTTGATAGATTTTTTTCATTTGACTTGGTGAAAGAATTTGCTCTGTATGATTACGAATATAGGTTGCTACTTCAGAAAAATAGGAAGTATATACATGCGATGAGGTAATGTTAATCTTTTTCAAATCACTCGAATCACTAAATGTGATTAGGGAAATGAAAGGAATCTCCTCATTATTCAATACATGTTGTATCGCTTTGATATGACCATAATTTTGCCAAACGGGATTATGGAACTTGTCTTTCCTTTTAAAATTAACTTGCGTCCATTTTGGATCCCATTCGTTCCCAAATATCCAACCTTTATAATTCTTTGTTTCTATGACGAAAATACCTGATTGCGCTATAACAATATGATCAATTTGTGTCGTTTTTCCCTTTTCTGCCCTTAAAGTTATATCATGCATGAGCAAATATTTATTCGTATCTAGTTTAGATAAGTATTTCCGAACCTCTTTCTCACCAGCACGTCCTTTTATGTTAGAGAGGTTTGCTGCACGATACATCATTACCCCTACAATTAAAAATGCGAACAGAAACATTGTGAACATATACATTACCATAACTTTTTACATTCTCTCCTTTTATGCACCAAAAACAATTTAGATGAATATACTTATTTTACAATTTATATATAATAGTAATTGATGTGTAATATGTATTTCTCATATATCACTTATAGCACCATTTTTGCTAGAACTAGTAAATACACACCAATCATATAAAAACCCCGAATGATGAACTATTTCAAAGCATCCACAATGCAAGGTATAATTCACATCAGAATGCCTTTTTACTCAAACTAAAAATATCTTATTCTTATACTGTTGCTTTAAGCTTTCCTTGATTGGCCTTTACGCTTAACTTAATTAACCTCTCTCGATCTATTAGTACCACACGATTAGCAGTAGCAGGTTTACGTGCTGCGGCTGTAAAATTACTATTCGTAACAACCCATGTTTCATTAGCTTTATAGAATTCTTTTGCACCAACAATTTCTTGAACAGAACTAATTCCTACATTCTTCTTATAACGTTTTGCTTGCACTATAATTTTTTTGTTATTTTTTCGTAAGATTAAATCTGCTCCAAAATCGCCAGATGCCTTCGTAACTTGTGTTTGATAGCCAAGTTTTTGAAACAAAACACCTAAGTATTCCTCAAATTGACGACCATTCATTTTATCAATATCATAGATTTTTGATTGCCTAAGTTCTTTTAGTTTCTTAACGTGCACATAAATATATAACAATATAATAGCTGCTGATATCATTACGATCGGTATTAAAAATTCACGTTTCCACAGTATTGCAACAACTGTCATAACTAGTAGAGAACCTAATATAGAATCATCTTGCTTTCGTTTTGCCATCTTATCACCTCCGTTCTTTTGCCAAAATAACTAAGTTTAATAGGCTATATAAAATATAATTCCTAAAATAACCAAGGCAATAACACCTTTAATTATGGGCAGGATGCTATCTGGTATATAAGATTTAATGATTGCAAGTACAATACATACAACAAATACAGCCCCCAAAATCCCCCATGCATACCAAAGTATCTCTTTTAGTGATTGCGGTAATTCTACATTGAAATTCATTGCTTCTTCCTCTCCAAGTTTATCAATATATTACATTATATTGTTTTAAAAGAAGAAAAGCACTCACAATTAGCATTCAATTGCTATAACATATTACAGAATTCGTTGTGCTGATAATACTCCCCGTCTCACGTACTATTTCATTAAAATTTTAAGAGATATTCCTTTCGTTTGTATAATATTCTTCTTCATTCCTCTACTAAAATCTCAAATTTAGAAAAAATAGTTATTAGATGTTTAATTTTCTGAAAATTATTGAGAAATTTTGCATTACACCTATCACATTTCAAATTTATGGTATTTTAATAATAATCAAAACAGATAGAAAGAAGGGGGTTCCATGAGTGTTCAAGCTACTGGTAATGATCTAGTTACCAAATTGTTGAATGATTGGTATCAAGAAATAAGAGCACAACATGTAAACGAAGCTACACAATTAAAGAAAGAAATTGATGAAAAAATTCATAATATAGAAGATCAAAATTTATTATTGTATTACTCACTGTTAGATTTTAGATATAGAGTTCTAACAGATGGTTTAGGAATTTCAAAAAATGCTTTTGACAAAGTTGAATCGTTTCCGACGCCAACAGATACTTTGCTAGCTTATTATTATCACTTCTTCAAAGCAGTCCATTCTACTATACTTACTAATTACAATGAGGCTAGAAAGCATTATGAAAAAGCAGAAAACTTATTAGAACATGTTTTAGATGAAATGGAAATTGCAGAGTTTAATTATAGGGTTTCTTCATTCCATTACCAGATATATCAACCACTTTCAGCAATCCAATATGCAACGAAAGCAAATGAAATATTCTCCAAACATATAGGACATGAGATTAATGTAGCTTTATGTAAAAATGTTCTAGGGTTATCTTGTTCAGAATTAAAACAATACGAGCACGCAGAAGAATACTTTGCTTCTGCAATTAATATTTTACAAAAGCAAGATAATAAAATATTGCTTTTAAGAGTAAGACACAATTTAGGGTTGTTGTATGCAAGTCAAAATCTTTCTCCTTTAGCTATCAGACACTTATCAGAAGTCTCCAAAAATATTCCTAATCATTTTAAGGCAATTTTTCTAGAAGCCAGAGAACATTACAAATTAGGAGAAACAGAGACAGCTAAGGAACGAATTGAAACAGGATTGAAAGTTTGTAGAGAATTAGAAAATGATGAGTATCGGCATCACTTTTTGATTTTGAAAGAATTATGTCAATTTTCAACAGTAGAAAATATAGAAAAAGTGGTTCTTGAAGGTTTTTCTTACTTTGAAAGAGAAAGTTTAATGGAATATATGCAAGAATATGGAGAAATGTTAGCACTGGAATTTCATAAGAAAGCAAACATAGAAAAGGCTGAATATTATTTTTATAAAGCTTATGAAACAAGAAAAAAATTATTAGAAAAAGGAGCATTAAAATGATGAAAAAACTTAGTTTAGCTGTAATGGGATTGGCAGTTGCGGGTGTTTTATCTTTTGGAGCAAGTACTCTTTCTGAATCAAAGCAAGCAGGACACGCAGATCTTCCTGCACCAAAGTTTGATGTTAAACAATATGCTGCTCATGGTGATACTCCTGCACCTGCAAGACCGGATTTCTTATTAGCTGCTCACGGAGATACTCCTGCACCTGCAAGACAAGACTTCTTATTAGCTACTCATGGAGAAGCAATTTAAATAAACACATATAGCAGAAGAACTAATCCTATAGGTTAGTTCTTTTTTATTGTAGAAATAGGCTATTTCAAACTGAAATAGCCCCTCCACTTATCCAAACACCTTCATCTCATCTAAAAATGCGCGCTTATTTCTATGCTGTATTTCCAGTGCTTCTAAACGGCTTTGCCACACATCATATTCGTTTAATTTTTTGTCATAAATGTCTCTTGCTTTTTTAAAATGTTTGATAGATTCTCGGTAGCTCTTACGATTCCCATTCGGTATAAGTGAACAGCCTTTGTTCCAATAATATTCAATGATTTCTCTCGGATATTGATCCACAAGTTTGTCCGCAAAGCTGTCCCAATCTGTATATATATATCTACTCGGTTCAAAGATGGTTTTTAATATTTCATCATACATTTCCATGTCATAGCAGATTTCCAAATAATCTGTAGTACTTTCTTTTTGCACAATTTTTATCAGTTCTTCTTGTACTTCTGCCCAATCATTGGCAAAGAGATAGTTTTTTATTATGCAAAAATCCTCATAATACTGTTTGCCTCTGTAATTCGTACGAAAGGCTCTTAACAAAATGTGCTTTACTTGTTCATAATCGTTCTTCCGTTTAAAATACGCAAAGGCACGTTCTCGTATTAGATCAATATCTGATTGTTTTTGGAACGCCGTTTCTACCAAAGCGAGTATCTTACTTGTATCATTTTGCCCTGCATAATGATCGAATACAAATAGAAACAATTCCGTCAGTTTGCCTTTTCCATTTCGCAAACCAGTCTCAGCCGTTTCGACTGCTTTAGATGTATTATGCTGTGTTACATAATATTGCACCAAATCCCAATAGTCCATTCCATATTCCAAAGATTGTAACCGCAGCTTCAAATATTCTTCGTCATCTTGTAACTGATCTTGATAAATCCCCATGATGAGCTTCTTATGCCAAGAACTTGGATTCTTTTGAAGAAGCTTAATAACATGCTTCCAATCAGATTCCGAGTCACATATTTCATAGATTGCGTCTATCAGCATATCTCCTAATCCAGAATTGCCAATTTCATATTGTTTAAATATACGATTGATAAGAAGCCTTTTCTCTTCGGGCGGAATGGAATATTCAGAGCACATTTCAGTTACTTTATCCAAGTAATCACAAGCCTCATACTCGAGATCTTCAGGTCCACCACCATAATCGTTAAAATTACTAATAATCTCTTCTGCCCTTTCCCAATATTCCCAAAGTAGCTTGTTTGATAAAGGATCTTCCTTTTCGGTTCCCTTCTGCAGCGCATACCATTCCATTACAGCCATATTTATATCCATATACTGATCTGCCAAGTGCTTCACTAATTCAATCAATTCTTCTTTCTCTAATTCCTTACACAAATCTTGTAATGATAATTCTTTTGCCATATACTCACTTCTCCCTAACGTTTTCACTACATATTACTTCCTTGCAACATACATCTTTAAAACGCCATTAATAAACTCCAAGTCCAATTCCTCTGGATCAAATTCTCCGAGCCATTCTTCCATCTCTTCGTCTAGTTCGCCTTCTCCGTTTCGTGCGGTTTGGATTTCGTTATACATGTAAATGCCGCCGCAATCTTCAGGTGGACATGCGCGCTTCCCTTTTGTACATGTAGGAACAGCAATCTTCCCATCCATCGGCAATATTTTTTCTAGTACTAGCTCGTGTTCCCAATTATCACCGAAATCATATGTATACAGACATTTTTGCTTTTCTGCTATTATCAATTCTCCTACTTGTGTCTCTTCAGCGTCATATTTTACCGAAGGAGATGGAAAGAAATCAAATGAATCATGCGGGATTTCAACGTGCGCGTCTCCAGTATCAAAACTGTATAAATGATAATTTTGCCATCCCATTACAATCTGAATAATGGTATGCAATTCTTCAAAGGTTACTTGATTATCAATAAGAAACCTTCTCCAAATCGGTGGACGAATTCCCTTTAATGTAACCTTAAATTGATAAATAGCAGGTTGTACAGGTCTTCGTTCTCTTATTTCCTCTACCTCTTGTCCACTAACAAATTTTACAATCTCTGCCAAACGTTCTTTTTCTGCAGATGGCATGACTTTCCAAAGGTCATCTTTTTTTATTTCCTCAATGAGCTCTAATACAATTTTGTTTATCAACATTTTGAAACACCTTCTTTCTTTTTTTCATAGCTTATAGGAATCATTATAAACGCTTTTCAAGCATATATAATCACTGATTGACAGATTTTCTAATCTACACCGTCTTGCTCACAGGTACACCCTATCACCATTAATCAATAAAACGATATCGACCACTCTTACAAATATATCGGCGCTTCGACATAGAATATCGACCTTCCGACAAATTTCGTCACACAAAAAGAAAGAACGATTCTTTTAATCGTTCTTAACTGAATCCGATATTACGTTTAAGATTAGCTGGATTTCTTAAATATATAAATCACATTACAATCTTATAATTCTCTTCGCCTTCTCAGCCAACTCTAAGTCATGTGTTACAAACAAAATTGTTTTTCCTTCGTCATTCATTTTTTTTAAAATATCAAAGACTTGATCTCTATTTTTTCGATCTAAGTTACCGGTTGGTTCATCGGCAAAAATGTAATCACATTTCTTTAAAATCACTCGGGCTAACGCTATTCTTTGTTGTTCTCCGCCGCTAAGTTCAAAAATTTTCTTTTTCTCGTAACCGGGAAGACTTACTTCTTTTAGTGCTTGTTGTATCTGTTCTTTTTTATTCACTTGCTTTTGATATTTTAAAGCAATTTTTAAATTTGTTTCGACTGTTTCATTTTCGATGAGAGCATAGTTTTGAAAGAGATATCCAAAATGATTGCGTTGTAATAACAACGTTTGTTTTGCATTCGGATTGATTTGACCATCTATCACAATATCTCCTGAATCAGCTTTTTCTAATAAACCAATAATATTTAAAAGTGTTGTTTTTCCACTTCCGCTTTCCCCAACAATTGCAATGAAATCGCCTGTTTCTATTTTTAGATGAAAATCTTCAAGTATCTTTTTATCATGAAATTGTTTATGAATCTGTTTTAGCTCAATCATTATTAATGCTCTCCTTTAATAATAGAATTGAAAGTTTTTTTGTTTAATCTTTTATCAAACACATAACTTGCGAATAGTTCTAATAGGATAATACCAATTCCTGATAAAAGGATAATATTACCGAAATAAAAATACATAATGATTATTGGAATCACATTGATACCTAAGAGTAAACAAATAATTAATTTATTTCTCTCAATAGAACTATAACCAAATATTTTTTTTATGTATAATTCTAGTTTGTTTTTTTGATAGTAACTAGATACTGTGTTATACGTAATCACTACATTGGCTACAATGAGCATGATAATAAAAACGAGCAACTTTTCTTTTTCCGCTCTTAAATCCTGAATTTCTTGACCATGCTTATCGTATAATGAATCGATACTCTGAATAGATGATTGAGCATGACTCTTATTAATTGCTGGTGAAATAAAACTATACGGATCTTTATCCGTTGATTCAAAATAAAAACATCTAGAAACATAGGATAAATAGAAGGAAGAATGAAAATTCCCGGTATCAACAATCACTATAGGATCTTGAATCGTATTTTTATTTTCTTCTGCAATCATTGAATCATACGTAAAATAGTTTTGATTATTTTCTGTATATATAATGTTAACCGATAAATCTTCTTCTTTAGTCGTATTTGCAGGTTTATTAAACTCTTCATTATAAATATTATCTACTTCTATTTTTTGAAAATAAAAATGTTTTCTATACTCATTTTTTATTGTGTTTTCATACTTTTGAAATTTTTTAGGGACTAATACATTCATTACATTTGGATCTCTTATAATCTTTTCTTCTATCGTACCGCTGCTTAATTCAATAGGATTATAATATAGATAATTTAAATTTATTGTTATGCTTTTACCAGAAGGCAATAATTCAGCATTTTTTCCTTCTGCGTTTAAATTATAAACATATTCACCATTAAGCATAGAATAGTTAGAAGCATCTATCATAAAACCTTTATACTCTTTTTCCATATTATGATAAAACTCTTTCATAACCTGACCCGTTTTATAATCTATTTCCCGATTATTTTCACCATTAAATGTTACTTTAGTAGAATACATATTTTTTGTCTTATTCCATAAAGATAGATTAGCTAATTTTTGATTTAGTTCATTCTGTATTTGATTCCAATTGTAAATAGAGAATAAGAGAAAAACGATAAAAATACACTTTAAACTATAATTCAAAAAGTTTACGAGTGTATAAGGTTTCTCACCTTTTATTTTGGATACATTCATACTTTTTATAAATGCAAACATAACAATAAAAAGAATAGGTATCGTTAAAATCAAAATGAGTATAAAAGTTATTATCCAGAACCATAAGGTTAAATCTAAATAATAATCTAAATCATTATTCAAAATATAGTAAAGACTAAATAATACATAAGATGTACAACCAGCTATTAACATGATTTTCGTCAGTTTTAAGAAAAAGTGACTAGCAATACTCCAAAGAGTATGACCTAACATACGCATAATACTCAATTCTTTTAATCGATCAATTAAATAATGCGTAATCGCTATATAAGTACATACGGTCACCAAGATTATACACAGTATTTGAAATATATCGAAATTGAATACAGACGAATTATTTTTCGCATGCACTTCTGCATGGGCAACATCTTTATTTATTAAATTGAGAATAGATTGTATGGTTTCTGGATCTTGAGTAGATATATGATATACACCGTTTCCACTAAACGTTTTATATTCATCAAAATTTCGAATGGTAATCTCTATGTTAGAATCTATTTGCTTCATTACACCGACTTGTTTCTTATCATCAACCTCAGAAGTACTTACAAAATCTTTAGAATATTCCTTTTGGAAGCTCCCTTTTTTCAAATCAACTTGATTGCGGAGACTAACATCCGTTGTGTATACAACAAGATTATTCCCGCTCCTATACATATATTTCGAAATACTTACATCATGTTCTTTTGCTAGTTTCTTGAAATATTCAATATAATTTTTGGAATGAGGTTTACTTTCTTGGAAATTTACGATGATACTAGTTGTGTTTTCATATAATAACTTATTCACTTTAAATTCTTTAAATATATTTACTCCCCAAATTGCGACAAGTAATAGTAAAGTAGTAAATAAAACATAAATAATCTTTTTCATGATGCCTCCCTCCTTCAAAAACAAAATTATAACCTAAAATATAACTAAAATGGAATATTAATGATTCTGTATACATTTATCTTACAGATTTACTTTTAAATAGGGAATACATTTCCAAATTTGTTCACTAAACTATCAATATAAGGGGCTCCAATAATATCTTAAAAAATATGTAACTAGAAACAAGAGAGGTTTTTAACCTCTCTTGTTTTTTTGTATTTTATCTATAATTATAATTTGCTTTATTTGTACCCTTACTTGTCCAAGGTAAGCTAGCCGTACTGAATTGATCTTTTGGCTTCCAACCACCATCTTTATAATCGCCTTCACCATTTGTTACTGATGCGCGGCCTTGTTTCGTATAGTGTTTGTAAGACGAATATACTTGGTTGTCTTTTTTCCCTCTAATCCAATAGCCACCATCTTGAGGACCCGATGTAACTCCCTTAACATTACTTTCGTCGAAAGTTTTACTAGCCTTTAATTGATCATTTTCATACACAATTTCAGATTTCCCAGAAGATTGCTCTGCAGCAAATACACCTGATGTCATTGGAATAGCTAACATTCCTGTTGCAATTACACCTACAATACCCTTTTTAATACCTTTTTTCACAACATATCGCCCCTTTGATTGTAATTGTAATACAACTAAACATTACCATTTAATTAGAATTATTGGAATATAAAGGGATTTTTATCAACGAATGATAGAATGTTCTGATATATTATGACATCTAGAAAAAATCAGCAGTCTTACCAAAAGACTTTATAACAACAAAAAGGAGCTAAACTATATATGTTAGCTCCTTTTACTTACAAATTATTTAATTATAAAAGAAACGATTACTAAAATGACAAGCAAAATTCCGCTTAATAATTGCCCTATTCCAGAAGCCTGTCCAAGAATCAATAAATTGAAAAGGTTTTTTCTTGTTTGGGTTTTTCCTACGAATGCATCATCCCTTTTCATTCTATATATACCCCATAAAATTAATACTACTCCAAAAACGATACCGAATAATTTTAAAGCCATATATTTGCCTCCATCTATTATTTATATATTGAATTTTTTTTAAACAACAAAAGTTGTTGTTACCTATAATCTCTAAAAAATTTATTATTACTTCTTACAATTTCATTATTACATCTAAATATTAAACAAACTATCTAACAACCTTACATAAAGATGACAGTTCTGTAAGAGTGAAATTTAAAATTAATGTTCGGAAGTTTATCTTAGCTTAAATACCTTTCAAATTTCTTGCGTAAATGTTACAAAAGTCTTTCACAAATTCTTTCCCAAAAACGAAAGTTATAAATTCCTAAACATATACTGTTTAAAAGCAAAAAAGGAAGTGATCTTATGTACTACGGAACAAAAGGTTGGTACGTAGCTGAACTGAAAAAGTTAGGAATTCGTTATCATGAAGGGCGAAAACTCGAGAGTTACCGAGGGCATGTTTTACGTAATTTATTGGCTGAGCAACAGGAAAAAATGAAAGATTAATATGTTCACGAATAATAAGCAAGAAACCAAATGTTCATCTGGTCTCTTGCTTATTATTTTTGTGGCTTAATATAAGGAACGATTTGTGCAGTAGCCCCTACAGAGGCACCACGAATAAAATCTTGATTTTCTAAGGCTTTAAAGTTTTGTGTTTGACCAGTCAGCATTACCCCTAAAATTTTCACTTCATCAAACTGTTTATTTTTATTTACATTTAAAAACTTCTGGATTGTTTCGTCATCACCACTTTCGTCGAATTGTTTCAGTGAATCAATAAATTCATTGTATGCTTCTTTCGGTGAGTTTGATGGGTTAAATCCATAAACTGGCATACCAGCTGGCCCTTTACTTTCATCTCCAATTGGTGATGTCATATACAACCATACGATGTTTAAATTATCGGGAATTTTCGCTTGAATTTCTTGTAATGTATACGGTCGATCGAAAGAAATCGCAACTTCCGCAACGTAATTTTCCATTTGTGAAATTGCCCCTAAATCATTTCGCACACCATCATAGTACTTTTTAATAGACGGATTATAAAATGTTGAAACTTTATTCTTTGTTTGTTTATCATACTCATAGAACTCCGTATCAGACCAATAAAATCCCGGTATTAACTCGTTGCTATCAATATGAAGGCGAAACCAATCATACGAACTTGTGAGTGTGCTCCATTGTACTAAATAGCCATTAATATTTTTAGAACGATTCGTTACAATATTGCCTCCAAACATAGAGGTGTTACTCGTAACTTGAGAATCGATTTGAATATTAGGTTCGGCAATTTTATTATGTAAAAAGAGCTGTTCATGAAGCTTTGTAGAACCTTTCGCCGCAAAGTAATTTCCAGTTTTATAAATGACTGGTAATAGAACAATGACAACGATAATTGAAGTAATAACAATTTTTAGTAATTGTTTTCGCTTCGCTTTTTTTAAAGCATCTTTTAACGAAGTGTCCATTAATGTTTTCCTCCTATCTTTGAGTGAATGGATTTACGTGCCCGAAATAATTTTTGCTTTACACTACTTACTTTAATGTCCAAAATAACCGCAATTTCTTCATATGAAAAATCATAGTAATACTTTAAAAAGAAAACTTCTTTATATTCTTTTTTGACGTCTTTTAATAAATGAAAAATCTCATCCTTATTTAAAATGGCATCAAATTCACGGTCTGTATGTTGGAGCTTTGAATGAATTTCCTCGGTTAAGTAGATGTTCTGCTGCTCCTTTTTTCTTTTCAAGTCAATATATTCATTGAGTGCTACTCTAAAAAACCACGGACGTATATTGCTCTCTGTTAGATCATCCAATAGTGTGTACACTTTGTAAAAAGTATTTTGAATTATATCTTCAGCATCTTCTTTTTTGGCCCCTTTCACTAGTAATAGGTTGAACACTTCCTCCCCTAAATTGATGAGATAGGAGGCAAGTATATTTTCTTTTTTCATCATTTGTCCTCCCTATACTTATACAACGAATAAGCAATGATAAATGTATACACTTACATGAAAAGTTTTTGGGTTGTTAACGGAGGCTATGTCCGAAATTAAATAAATTTATTAATCAACTATTCGATCCTGGACTGATTATCCCCTTAAAGCAAAGGGTTTTCTTGTTTGCTTTAAGGGCATTTTCTTATAGAGAAAAGAAAAACGTTAAAGTGGATATTATCAAGTAAGAAGTTAAATGATGGATGAATTTCATTCAGTTATGGAACGATATACATATATGAAAGGAGATGGATTTCTGTTGTATACATATAGCTTATACGATTCCGGGGATTCTTTTAGTATCAGTAAGTCTTATCATATCAAATGTGAAATTCCTCCACACAGATTTAGGGCGATTATGATGGAGTTTCGCCGTAATAAGGAAATAGGAGAAAATATTAAAGAATTTGTCGCATTTATGAAACAGGAATTTGGTGGAGAATTCGAACTGTTTGAGTATGACGATATTGTACAGTACGATGCCGACCAAGAGAATAGCATGATACTAGCAAACCTGCTGGATCAGGCAGATAAACATGTATGACAGAAAGAAGAGGCAGTTCCAATGAACCTGCTCTCTTCTTTTTGTTATTGGTAAAGTTTCTGTAGTACTTAAAGAATGGTTAATAATGAAAAACACAATAGCTATTCCTCAAGTTAAAGCGACCTCTATATTTGAGGTCTTTTGTTATGCATTCTTTACCCTTTTAACAATTATATAGTCGGATAAAAGCATTTATTTTACCCGTTTCTATACATAGAAAAACGATTGGGGAAGTATTTCGTGTTATGCTATTTATAGATTATTTCGAAGTGAGTGATAAGTATGAGTATTTTTATTTTGGAAGATGATGTGATCCAAGCTCAGCATGTGAAGCGGCTGGTGGAGGAAATTTGTGAGAAATATTTGCTGCCGTACGATTTTATCGAGGTGACAAGTAAGAGCGAACACATTATTGAAAAGATTCCGCTGACGACTTATGTACCGATTTATTTTTTAGATATTGAGATTAAGAGTGAGGAGCGTAAAGGTTTACAAGTCGCACAAGAGATTCGCAAATATGATGCGCAAGGTATTATTGTGTTTGTGACGACACATTCCGAATTTGCACCAATCTCGTATCAATACATGGTATCAGCTTTAACATTTATTGATAAAGGGTTGCCTTATGATGAACGCTACCGCGTGTTTGAACAATGTTTACTTCAATATCAAGCGCGCAACATGGCTGTTATTCCTACCGATGATTTTATTGTGGAAAACACGAATGCGACTGTACGTGTGCCGTTTGCAACGGTGGAATATATTATGACTGATGAGCCACATCGTTTAGCTTTAGTGACGACAGACCGCATTGTTTATTTTTATGGCACATTAAAAGAAATTGAAATATTAGATGAACGTTTACTTCGCTGTCATCAATCATATATCGTGAATACAGGACAAATGTCTTCCTATGATGCGGTGCAAAAAATGATCATTTTAAAAAATGGCAAACGCATTCCTGTGTCACGCCGTTTAGTGCGCAAAGTACGTCAACTGTTAAAGGGTGAGCTGTAATGAATGTTTATGATATAGTCGCGTTTATGTTGATTGGTATTAGCCATGTCTTATTATACCTTCAATTAATTCGTTATAATCGCCTGTCCTATACAATGGTAATCGCTTTAAGCATTGTCTTTACGATTTTACTTGGGATCGTTGTGACAGTAACAGGTTATCCTGAATTTAATATTATTATGTTGTTGCTGTTTCTATTAAGTTTAGGCTTGATACAAGACGAATTAACATTTATGCAAAACTTATACTTTGCATTAGTTAGTATGGTAAGCATTACATTAGTAAAAACGGTGTTGCTGGATTTTGGGATGAAACTGTTTATGTTAACACCATTTAATTTGTATTTATGGACAGGCAGCGTAATTCATCTCATCGTTTCGATTGTCATCGTCATTGGTATTGCACTTTGGTGTAAGCGGATTCGAAAACTTGCTCAGTTTATTGTAGCTAGCCCCCTTTATTATGTAAGCTATGTTCTTCTTGTTATAGGGCTCATCATAGAACTAATTTTGACTACGCCTTCCACCAATTTATTGGCTACATTACATCAACAGTATGGAAAAGTAAGTTATATTGCGGCGATCATATTATTTTTTGTGCTGCTGTTGATTGTGTTAATAAGCTCGCATTTGACAAAAGAAAAGATATTAGAAGAACATCAGGAGCGTTTAGATAAGGAACTACTAGATTATGTGGAGAAGTTAGAACTCATGCATGATGAATTGGCCAGTTTCCGCCATGATTATATGAATGTATTATTGGCGTTAGAGGAAGGCGTGCGCACGAAAAATGTAACGCAAATTGAACACGTTTATTTTGATGTAATCGCCCCTACCTCAAAACTGATAAACAATCGCGAGTTGGATATCGTGAAATTATCCCGAGTCAATATCCCTGAAGTGAAAAGTGTGCTAAGCGTAAAAGTGATTACTGCTCAGCAACAACAAGTAAAAGTGATGATCGATATCCCAAAAACGATTGAAACAATTGCAATGCCTGTTGTTACTTTTATTCGTGCCATTTCAATTTTATTGGATAATGCGATTGAAGAAACGGTTCGTAGTAAGGAGAAAATGTTGCAAGTTGCCTTCTTTGAAATGGAGGAACGACAATATTTTATTGTGCGCAATAGTTGTAAGCATGAAGCGATTGATTTACAGCAAATATACGAGAAGCGCTATTCTAGTAAAGATGAAAACCGGGGTTATGGGCTGTTTTCGTTAAAGCGTATGATTGATAAAACAGATCATGCAACGCTAGAAACAACTTTTGCAGCTCCTTATTTCACTCAAACTTTAATACTAAAAAAATAGTGATGCGAAAGCGTCGCTGTGTTTCATGACCATTTATGATGAAAAATGAACCGAGTATGACAAAACTACATACTTTATACGCTGTCTTTTATACACTTCAATTAAGGGGTGGAACGAGATGGCTGGTATTATTTTCGCTACGATTATAAGCATAGGATTACCGCTGACTGCACTGCTATATGCATGTTGTAAGAAACAATATATTCCATTTGTATTAGGTGTACTAGCATTTGTTGCATCGCAAGTTTTGATCCGCATACCAGTACTAAAATATTTAGGAAAACATAGCACAGCCTATTCAATGTTTAGTGCCATGCAACCTGTTTTATTTGCTGTAGTTATTGGTTTATCGGCAGGTATTTTTGAAGAACTGGCTCGTTTTATCACTATGCGCTTTTTTATGAAGCAACGAGATTGGCAGTCCGGATTTTTATTCGGAGCAGGGCATGGTGGTATCGAAGCAGTGTTACTTCTCGGTAGTAGTGCGGTGTTCTTATTGTTCTCACCAACCGCTATCGCATACAGTGATGCCTATTTTATCGGTGGTATGGAACGTTTCTTTGCAATGTTATTGCATATAGGGCTTTCGATTATTGTATTACAAGGCGTTGTGCGAAAGAGGTTTCTTTATGTTGTGCTCGCAATTATGATTCATGGGGTTGTAGATGCACTAGTTGGTATTTTACCGTTATATGTGCCGAAAGACAGTATGCTGCTTGTTGCAGAAGTTACGCTAGCGGTTATTGCGTTAGCTGTTTTCAATTATAGTTTATGGATAAAAAGAAAGGGAGTATTACGATGAAGAGAATTTTATTAACGATGCTAAGTGCTATGGTAGTGTTTGCCCTTGTAGCATGCGGTAGCAACAAAGTGGATGAAAAGGCCTCGAAAAAATATATCACGAAGGCTGAAGAAATCGTGTCATTATTAAATGAAGGTAAGTATAACGAAGTACACGCAAAGTTTGATAATCAAATGAAAGCAGGATTACCAGAAGATAAAATGAAAGAGCTTACTCCTCTTATCGAGAAATCTGGTAAATTCGAAAAGATTGATAAATCTTCAGTCGAAGAAAAAGATGGGATGTATGTCGTTATTCTTGTTGCGAAATACAGTAAAGAAAATCGCGTTTTCACAGTGAGCTTTAACGATAAAGAAGAAGTGGCGGGGTTATTCATTAAATAGGCTCTATATAAATACAAATTGAAGAACCAACATAAACCCTTTCTTTTTAGGTGGGAAAGAGCATCCAGCCATGCATAGAAGCGGTCAGACCCTCTTCCTGCCCCACGCCAAGTTAAAACAAAGAGAAAGAACGAGCGCAGGTCACTTTTTGTTCTTCATAGCCGCGACTTATATGTTGGAAAATCAAAATGGATATATATACATCAATTAAAAAACAACACCCTACCCTATTTTTAGATGAGAGAGAGCATCTGTCCATGCATAGAAGCGGTCAGGGCCCTTTTATCGACAATAGTTACCCTGAGAACATGACAAATAATTAAAGCACGGACAATTTCCCCGTGCTTTTCCAAACATATATTTTATTTCGGAAGATTTAGTTGCCATGAGACACCGAACCGATGGTGTGTACTTACCCTAACTGGCGTTTAAATGCTTTACTGGCGAAGAAGTAAGCGATGATCATGATGCCGACGCACCAAGCAAGCGCGATCCAGATATCGTTGCCAACAGACCCTTCATACAAGAGGGCACGAATCGCATTCACGATTGAAGTCACAGGCTGGTTTTCAGCGAACGCACGGACAATTTTAGGCATGGTTTCGGTGGGGACAAAGGCCGAACTGATAAACGGCAGGAAAACCAGCGGGTACGAGTAGGCTGTCGCCCCTTCCATAGATCCCGCTGTCAATCCGGGAATGACAGCCAGCCATGTCAGCGCCAGCGTAAACAGCCCAAGTATCCCAGCTACCGCGAGCCAATCTAGGATATCAGCGCTGGAACGGAAGCCCATCAAGAGTGCGACGAGGATAACTACCACGACAGTAAGCGCATTGGAAACAAGCGAGGTCAACACGTGAGCCCACAATACCGACGAGCGCTTGATGGGCATGGTAATGAAACGCGCCATCAGCCCGCTCTTTACATCCGTAAACAGCCGCACGGAAGTGTAAGCGACTCCGGATGCGATAGCCATCAGCAAGATTCCTGGCAATAAATAATTGACGTAGTTTTCCGTACCTGTCTTTATGGCGCCGCCAAATACGTAGACAAACAGCAACATCATCATAATCGGCGTAATCGCCACCGTGATAATCGTATCCGGGCTACGCATGATGTTGCGCATTAAACGCCCTAGTAATACCCCTGTTTTGCTTTTCATTTACCTCTCCTCCTTTTTGCCGATGATCGCGAGGAAAATTTCCTCTAATGTCGGTTGTTTCTCGATGTATTCCACTTTCGCTGGCGGGAACATCTCTTTGAGTTCGGTAAGGGTACCGGTCGTAATGATTTTTCCGCCATGCAGGATGGCAATACGGTCCGCCAGTTGTTCGGCTTCTTCCAGGTACTGGGTCGTCAGCAAGATGGTTGTGCCGCCGCCGACAAGTTCCTTGACGGTATCCCAGACTTCAATCCGCGCTTCAGGGTCAAGCCCTGTCGTCGGTTCGTCGAGAAAAATGACTGCTGGCGTCCCGATCAGGCTCATGGCGATGTCAAGCCGGCGCTTCATCCCGCCGGAATATTTGTCTGCCCTGCGGTTGGCCGCATCGGTCAGGCTGAATTTTGCAAGCAAATTGTCGGCGACTTGAGCGGGATTGGAAACTCCACGCAACTTGGCGATCATCATCAGGTTTTCTCGCCCGGTGAGCATGCCGTCTAAAGCTGCGAACTGCCCTGTCAGGCTAATGCTCTGGCGAGCATGATCCGGTTGATGCTGGACGTCAAAGCCGCAAATATCTACTTCACCGCCATCAGGCTTCATCAGCGTCGAGAGGATGTTGACCGTCGTCGTCTTGCCCGCTCCATTTGAGCCCAGCAGTGCGAAAATTTCGCCACGCTGCACCTCAAAATCCACCCCCTTTAAGACTTCCTTGTCTTTAAAGGATTTTTTTAACCCTTTTACAGAAATCGCTGCATTGCTCATACTTTTTTCCTCCTTATAAAAAGCACTTTGCGGAACTAGATTGCCTATACCCTTCTATTTAGTCTGACTGATAATCTGTATTACTTATTACCGGGTTAAAAATATAACTGAATAGCGAAGGCGGCAATTTTCATTTGTAACCAGCTAATCAGTCGGTATTATCTATTGAATTTATTTTTTTCTCAATTGCTTCATGATACTCTGATTCAAATCTTCACGATACTTAGCAACATAGGTTTTAGCGTTTGCCACTAGTTCGTCAGCAAAGGACGCCACGTCGTCCCCAGTGATTTCCAGCACTTGTCTACCTTCCGCCGCACCGGCTTCGAACAACTCGATTAATTCATACTGTATGTGTAGCATATCCATCCCGTTGCCCGCTGAGAAATTCCACATGTAGTTTTGAATCTTCTTAAATACAAACTGGTAGTCCTCTGGCAGGACTCCAACCCGTGCCATCATCATTTTGTATTCTTTTTTATCACCAATCATTTTTTTGAACATTTCCAACATGTTATTTTTCCTCCTTTTTTATAAAGCTGAACAAGACCCTCCAAAAATATCGGATGGAATATCTTATGAAGCTAGATTGACTTCAAGACATTAATTTTTGATGATACAAAATCCCATTTTTTCCAAAACAATTCAAGTTCCTGGCGGCCAGCCTCATTAAGTGAGTAAAACTTGCGGGGCGGCCCCATATCTGACGGTTTCTTTTCTATATTCACAAGTTTTTTCTTTTCTAATCGCACTAGGATGGTATAGACCGTCCCTTCCACGACTTCGGTAAACCCAAGCTCGTTCAGGCGGCGGGTAATTTCGTAGCCATAGGTTTCATGGCGGCTGATGATTTCCAGCACGCAGCCTTCCAGCGAACCCTTCAGCATTTCAGTTAAATTTTCCATGTTCTGAGCCTCCTCTACCCCCTCTATTTTGTCTGACTTATATTCAGTATAACAGAGTACTAAGGGAAATTTTTACTGAATAGCTTTTGGGAAAACACGCTATTCAGTATTGCTTATTACATGTATATCGTATCACCGAGTAGCAAGGGTGTCAACTGGATTTTCTAACTATTTTTAAAACCAGCTACCCTCTTATAATCATAGTACAGTTAACTTAAAAACATCGTGACTTTATTTCAAACCAACAGCAATCTTTTTTTACAACCTGACAATTCCTCAAAGAATTGTCAGGTTGGTTAGATAAATATTTTTATATAAATATTCCGTTCTAAACGTTTAACTGAGAAAATTTAAATGCCAGTAGTTGTAAGTACGAGATTGAAAAGACGCCAAATTGGCTTGGAGCCATGTTTAACGATTCAGGATTGGAGTCCATGTTTTTTGTTGTATTCTAGCTCTTTTGCTCCTCGATGGGCCATTATACAGCATATGATGCAGCAAACAGTTGCTGCTAGTAATACATAGAAACCACCATCCCATCCTACCTTGTCGACCATTACTCCAAAGAGAGTAGTACCTAAAGATGCACCTAGAATGTAACTCATAAAACCTCGTAAACCAACTGCAGAGCCAACAGCGAAGGATGGAACTACCTCCATAGTTTGTACTGAAGCTAGAAACTGTGGAATGTAAATCAAGCATCCAATAATAGCGGCAAAGATAGTCACCCAATGTAAAGATGTGCTTTGCCAGTAACCAATGATACAGACAAGTATCATTGTCATAGCAATGATTGCTGGCGGCATGCGGCGCCCCTTGAATAATTTATCTGATAGATAACCAGCCAGAAGAGTAGAAGGAATAGCTGCCCATTCAAAGAATAAAAAGGCGACGCTCATCTCTTCTTTAGTGAAATGTTTCACATGTAATAAATAAATAGGTAACCAGCTTATAATACCGAAACGAACCATGTAAACGAAAACATCTACGAAGGAAACGAACCATGCATTTTTGTTAAATAAAACATAATTCTTGAAAATCTGCCAAGCACTCATGTCTGTTGGCGGTTTTGAATCAGCACTTTGTTTTGTTTTCGAATCGGATTCGTCTTTGACGATTTCGTTTAACGGAGGTAATCCCTCACTTACCGGTGAGCCTTTAATAAGAGTGAGTATTACTAGAGCAATAACAATGGCTATAGCAGCAGGAACTTGGTAGCTTGCCGCTTGCCAGTGATTGGAGCCTAACATAGCAAAACTCATACCAACGATAGGTGCTACGATACCCCCGCCTATATTGTGAGAAATATTCCATATGGCACCGACAGTTCCCCTTTCCTTACGAGGAAACCAGTTTGCAATCGTAATAAAGCTAGGCCCAACTCCCATTCCTTGAAAGAATCCATTGAAAACAACGAGAATTGCAAACATCCAAAATGCCGTGCTGAATCCCATCATAATATTGACCATAGCACACAGAAGCAAACCAAGCGCCATATAACTTTTAGGATTAGCTTTGTCGGCTAAACTACTCATCAAACCCTTACTAACTCCATAAGCGATAAGCATGCAACTGCTTAATAACCCTACTTCTGTAGCACTAAGGTTGAGATGTTCCTTCAAATAAGGAGTAGATAAGGCAAAATTGTTACGTACTATATAGTAAGCTATGTAACCTAAGAACACCCCTAATAAAGATTGTAGCCGGAAAAGCTTATAGGTTTTTTGAACCTGATCTGGTGCTATTTTTGTAGTAGCGATTTTAGGTTTCAAAAATGAGAACATACTATCTACCTCGATTCTTTACTTTGATTTACAGAAAAAACTTAGATTAGCATGAAATTTAGTATATAAATAGAATGCCAATTTGGTGGAGACGTTTTCAAAAATACTTGTGTTATATCATACCTCCTTTGTTACATTATCTTATATGCCAATTCGTTAAACTATCAGTAAATATCTGATTTTATGTAGGATAAAATAGTAGAGTCTGTCAGAATTTATCTTACAAGCAATATTCATGGCTATATAAATCTGTTTTCATTTTTCAGCATATAAGTCGTTGATATGCAGAACAACATATGCTCCATACTCGCTTTCTCTCTTTGTTTTCTCCTTATATGCTGCAAGAAAAGCCCCTAACCTCTTCTGTTCCTGTACGGATACTCCATTCCTAAAAAGAAAGCGAACGTTTTTTATTTGTATTTACATACTTTCTGTCACAGCTCTGACACGAAAAGTAGTATTGTATACACTCTTCCATAGATTTCGTAGATCTTTCTGAAGTAATATATAAATATAAACTTCAAAAACCCTGAATCAAGCAGGATTCAATTAGGGGATTTTCACATAATACATACAGTGAAACTTCCATAAGAGAGAGATCTTCATCTCACACTTATGGAAAGCTCTCACCAATCCCCACCTGTCTTCTTTGATTCTCTCTCAATATTGAGATGGGGAACCTAAGAATACGGGGATAAATTCCTCGCCTGTAAGAATGGAGGAAAGTATGACAAATTGGTTGCGGCTTTTTTTAATATTGTTTATTACTTTACTTGTAGTAGGATGTCAGCATGAGCGTTCAAGCCCTCAAATTGTTTTCTCCGAATCTGACACCACGCCTATTCGTTCACAAGATGACAAACCCTCTCCTGTACGAATCGCGATTTCAAGTGTGTTATCAAAGGCTGATACAATTATGTACTATAGGAAAATAGCTAACTATATCGGAGAGAAGCTCCATAGACCTGTAATTCTCATTCAGCGCAAGAGTTATAATGAGATTAGTATGTTGATGATGAATGGAGGTGCTGATATAGCCATACTTTCAACAGGAGCATATATTACCTACAGACACGTCGAAGGACTGGAAGCAATCGCCATGCAAGAGAGAATGGGAGTTCCATATTATTATGGTTATGTTGTCGTACACCATAAAAATGAACTATCCAGTATACAGGATTTAAAGGGGAAAAATATTGCTTTTAGCGATCCAAGCAGTTATTCTGGATATATTTTTGTGCGAAAAAAATTAGCTGAATTAAGTGAAACACCAGAGCATTTCTTTAGTCGTTATGTTTTTACATATAATCATGAAAGCTCCCTAAGTGCTGTGATAAATGGGGTTGTTGATGCTGCAGCTGTTGATAGCTTAGTCTTTGAGCGTACCAAACTTAAAAGTCCAGAACTAATTAAGGATTTAAAAATTATTGCAAAAACGGAACCGATTGGTACCGGTCCTGTTGTCATCAACAGTAATTTACCTGATGAAGAGAAGCGAATTATCAAAGAAATTTTCATTTCTATGCACGAACAAGAAATAATAAAACCAGCGTTTCAGGGACTGCTTATTGATCGTTTTGTTCCATTTGAACCAAAGTTATATGAGGGTCACTTATGAAATGGATGAATAAATTACAAATAAACCAAAAGATATTTGGAGCTATATTCGTTTCGCTACTCTTTCTCGCTCTAGTATTGGGAGGTATCATTTGGGAATCACTCACAAAAATCATGACAGAGGACCTAAAAAAACGTGGTGTAAATATTGCCGAAAATATTGCGGCATTGTCCTCGGATTACATTTTGACTGACGATTACTATTCGATTCATCTTCTCATTACCCGAGCACAGGAAGCTAACAAAGATGTACGTTATATACTGGTCATTAACAATAATAATGTCCTTGTCGGAAATACATTCTCCAAACACCTACCGAAAGGAATATTAAACGCACATAAGCCTAATGATATCAATACTGAAAATTACGCTATCCTAACTTCAGATGAAGGAAACATCCATGACATACTTGTTCCAATTGAAGATGGAGATGTAGGATTTGTTAGAGTTGGAATGGCAGAAAAACAGGCGAAAAGCTATATTTTTACTAAAATAATAGAATTGGTTGTTGCTACATTTTTGGTCTGTATGGGAGCGGCAGGTATAGCTTATTATGTGACTCGCATTATTACTCGACCAATTAACAGTTTAGTTGATACAGCAGCAGGCATATCAGCTGGTAATTTATCCTTAAGAGCTAAAGCAGTAGGTGACGATGAAGTTGGAAAACTAGCGCGGGCTTTTAATGAAATGGCTGACAATCTGATTAGTTCTAGGACTGCAGTAGAAAAATTATTGAAGGAACTTCAAGAAAAGGATGCTCTTCGAGATACGTTGATTTTGAAACTATTATCCGCTCATGAGGAGGAGAGAAAAAGAATTTCTCGTGAACTTCATGATGAAACAAGCCAAGCCCTTACTTTTCTAATGGTTACAATGCGTATTTTGGCTAATGAAGCTAAAGATGCCGAGCAACAGGAGCTACTTAATGTAAGTCGAGAAACTGCAGCCGGTATTTTACGAGAAATTAGAGATTTAGCGGTAGAATTAAGGCCACCTATCCTTGATGATATAGGTTTAATTCCCGCATTAAGAAAATACGTAAGAAAGTTTGAAGAAAAATTTGCTCTTACGGTAATTCTACATGCTTCTGATGATGACGTTGCTGCCATAGATAGTCATACTGCTGTAGCACTATACCGAATCGTCCAAGAAAGCCTTACCAATGTAGTGAAACATACAGTAGCGACTGAGATTGTGATTGGCATGGAGATAAGGGATTATTCTATCGAGTTGAACATTCATGATAATGGTCAAGGTATAAATGAGAACGATTTTGAAAAAGCTCGCCAGCAAAATCGAATCGGAATATATGGAATGAAGGAAAGAGCAGAATTACTAGGTGGTTCATTTTTTATTAGAACTCACAATATCGGTGGGACTGAAGTTATGGTGTCGATCCCATTAAAACGGAGAGAAGGGTGTCAAGATGGAAAAGACAATCAACATAATGCTAGTTGATGACCACGCTTTGATGAGAGCGGGTTTAAAACTACTATTACAAAAAAGGCCATCCTTAAAAGTTGTAGGTGAAGCCTCTGATGGATTTGAAGCACTCCGACTTTACGACAATTTAAGGCCCGATATTCTGATATTAGATATATCTTTGCCACGCGTAGATGGAATTCAGGTTCTAACAGAGATTAAATTACGTTATGAACAAGCGAAAGTCATCGTGCTTACCATGCATGAAGATGAGGACTATATAACATTAATCATGAACGCGGGAGCTTCAGGTTACGTCCCTAAAGCAGCTGTAGATGAGGAATTATATAATGCTATTGATTCTGTTATGGATGGGTATATATACCTTCGCCCAAAGGAAATTTCAACTATGCTAAAAAAAATGCAAAACGAAACAGATTCTCGAAATCCGTATGTAATTTTAAGTCCACGTGAACGAGAGGTATTGCAACTTCTTGTTCACGGTTTTTCACTGTCTGAAATTGCTCAAGAATTAACTATCAGTATAAAAACGGTTGATACTCATAAGACGAGAATGTTGAACAAACTTAATCTTTCTAAAAAAAGTGAACTTGTTCAATATGCCATAAAGTATAATTTAATAAATATAACAGGATAACTAAAATAGTTATTTAAAAAGATGATATGGAATTGAGCTTTCATATCATCTTTTAACGTTGTCTAGTATACTGAATGTAAGTTTTTTGATTTTCGTGTATTTTCCTATAACTTATTACAAAATAAGAATGTATAATACATCCTCAAATGATAGAATTATTAACATATTGAAAAATGAAAGGGGTAAAAATAATGGAGACTTGTGCAGATGTTTTAATCGTTATCGATTTACAAAATGGCGTATGTTATAGCGAAGATCATTTATTTGATTTACAAAATTTACTCACTAAAGTAAATAATAGAATTGCCTTATATAGAGAATTACATAAACCAATCATTTTTGTTCAACACTGTGATGAAGAATTAGTACCTGGAGAAGAACTTTGGGCTATTAATGCCAATCTAGATGTTCAAGAACAAGATTTTTTTGTAAGAAAAATACATGCAAATTCTTTTTACAAAACGAACTTAAAAAATCTTTTAGACCAATTAGCTGTACATCGTATTGAATTTTGCGGCGCCCAAACAGAATACTGTATGGATGCTACGATTAAATTTGCTCATGGATTGGGATACGAAAACTTCATGGTACAGAAAGCAACCTCTACTTTGAATAATCCATTTATGTCTGCAAAAGAGACGATTGATTTTTATGAAAATATATGGAACCACCGATTTTTAAAATTGATAGAAGATGAATCTTAGAATGCCAAAAACCCCTAATTTCAATCAAAAAGCAGGGGTTTTTATCATTTTAATAGACTTAGAGAAATGAATAAACTTTTGTTGCTTATTCAAGAAAAACATCCATTTATTTAAATATTTTTTTACAATCTTAAAAATAAAAATTCAATAAACGAACACCCTATTTATATAGTTCATTCTTTTCTTTAAGCACTACACTACATTCTTTCATTCGAGAGCCGACCATTTACGTTTACTCAATTATAAAGTTAATTTCCCGCCATGATAACAATAGTACGTTTCAGCTTTCAGATTTGTAATCTTTTCTAAAGACTGTTTTGCTTTCTCAGCATCTAAACAAAAGTGCGGATTCGCAATGACCAATTCATGGTTCTCATTAACAGCTGCATCACCTGTAATGACACTTTTTAAACTTGGAAAATATAATGAAATATGCCCCGAAGTATGCCCTGGTGTTGCTACTACTCTACATTTATTACCTAAAATCATATCACCATCATGCACCTTTTCATCAATAGAAACATGCTTCAAATTCTTTAATTGCTGCACAAACCATTGACCAAATTCGATTTCTTCATTTGGCATATTTTCTAGCATTTCTTCCGCTTGAACCAATCTTTCTGGTTTCATTTCACCACTAATGTACTTTGATTCCATTTCACTAGCTATAATGTTAATCCAAGAATACTTTTCTTTGAAATCATATAAGGAACCTATATGATCGTCATCATAGTGAGTAATAATTATATTCTTTAAATCGTTCATCTCATATCCGTTTTTTAAAATTTCATTTTCAATTAAAGGTAAAAAATTTGTATACCCTGTATCGACCAATGTTAGTTCATTATTCAATATAATTAAGCTTGGATAAATGGAACTTTTTTGTCCATTAAATTCAAATTCAATTGGCAGTTCTATTATCTTCATCTTTCTTCCTCCATTTTTTATTGAGCCTGTACTTCACTCATTAAAGCATGGGTATTCCCTTCTGTGTCTTTAAAGAATGTCATCCATGTTTCTGTTTGTTCCATTTTCGCTACAATATGTGGTTCATCGATGAAAACAATTCCCTTGCTTAATAGGTCTTCATAAGTCTCTTTCATTTTTTCAACTTGAAAATAGATGACTGAACTAGATTGAGCAAATTCCTCTTTTTCTGCAAGGCTTAAAAATAGACGCAATCCGTTACATTCAAAAAATGCCATGCTGTCCGTATGAAATAGAAGCGATAGCCCCAATTTTTCTTTATAAAAATTAATTGCCCTATCTAAATTTTTAACTGGCACCCCAATTTGCCCGATTTTCTGAATCATAGTAGTTTCCAATGAAAAGCTCCCCTTTCAAATATCATTTCATTCTAAGAATATACGATTACACTTAGTACTTCTTATCCAAAATCACCTTTTTTCGAAATTCAATAGGAGAAACCCCAACATGCTGCTTAAACATTTTGCTAAAAGATACAGGGTTTTGTAATCCTAGTTCAAATGTGATATCAGTCATATTGAAATCTAATTGTGCTAAAAGATTCTTCGCCTTTAAAATTCTAAACTCCGATATATGCTGGTGAGGTGTTTTACCATATATTTGTGAGTATGTTCGTAACAAATGGTTTGGCGACAAACAAGCAATTTGGGCAATTTCATTCAATTTAATGGGTTTATCATAATAAGACCTTATATAATCATGGGCGATACTAATCCTTCTATACAATTCTTCCCGTGTAGAATTACGTATTGCACTTAATGATTCGACTTCTTTCCATGTATTGAAATGTTCCATTAGTATAATTTGCATGAACTTGTGAAATTCTTCCTCATAACCAATTGGATCATTTTCAAGAATAGGTAGATTCTCTTTAAATTTTGTTATTTGAGACAACAAGGTTTTACTTGTATCATAAGTTTTTTCAAAGAATCCGATATCACTCTTATCCTTAAAAGGATCGCTAAGAAGTTTATCGTTTGATTCTCTTAGTGAGTGGAAAATTCCCTCTGCAAATCCATCCTTAAAAAAGATACAAAAAGACTCTACTTCCTTATTTTCATCAATCGAGATGGTATAAGACCCTTCATTAAGAAGTAAATAT
Source organism: Bacillus sp. NPDC094106 (assembly GCF_044764345.1). Classification (NCBI taxonomy): domain Bacteria; kingdom Bacillati; phylum Bacillota; class Bacilli; order Caryophanales; family Bacillaceae; genus Bacillus; species Bacillus sp. NPDC094106. Next base: position 220,749 of record NZ_JBIWHY010000003.1, read on the forward strand.
CTACTTTCTTCGACAGCAAAAAAACCTTTACTTGTCTTGTAATGTGCTTTTCCGTTAGAAAATGTTTTAATGGATAATTGGCCATTCCCTTCCCAGTAAAACTGGTTACTTTTTGCATGTAAAACAAAATTGGTAGAATTTCTATCATTCATCATACCGTCTCCATGAGCATGTAATAACAATTTTCAGATAACTCCATTATACATAATAATGGAAGTTAAGCATAAAATCCTGTTACTTTTTATTCAACAATCAAGCGTGTTTGCTGAATAAGATTAAGTTTATGGTGTCTTAACATAAAAAGTTTTGAATCACTCTTAGTTCAACTAACGAGCAGTTCGACTTAACAAGAAATTGGTTTTTGTCATAAAATATTGAATATTCAAAAAATAGGTAAGGGAGTTGCAAAATGAAATCTAATAAAAAGGTATCTGAAATAATAGATTCAGTAGGAAACTATGAAGATGGATTCGAAGATATAATAGAATTATCCATGGAATGTAAATTCTCTAACTGCACTCATACAACCGAGCCTAACTGTGCGGTAAAAAAAGCAATTTCTGAAGGCGTTCTCTTAGATGACAGATTTAATAACTATTATCGATTTATAAACGAGGCAAAATATGTTTCTGAGCAAAAGAATAAAACTAAGGCTATTGATTATATGAAACAACTGAAACTTTTTCAAAATCGTAGTTAAGGACATACTGGATCGCATAAGGTAACGGCTATCCAACTAAACAAATTAGAGCATTTCCCTATAGAACTAACGCATGCGATAGTTCCATAATGTATTTTAAAGTCGGTTTCCCAATTTGGAAGTCGGCTTTTTTGTTTTTTATAACGAAAGGTGTCATAACTTAACAGTAAGTAGTTCAGTTATTGTGGAGAAAATCTAAAATAACGAGCTACATAACATATTAATTTGCATAGTAAATAATACGCAAAAAAGCTCAAAGTCCCTATGTGACTCTAAGCTTTACTTTTGTATGAGGCTTATTCAATTAAAGCCCCATTAGTGAATTAATTATTTTCAAAAGAAATATTTAATACTCTGAGAAAATAAAACACCAAAAGCAAAAATCGCTAAAACTAAATCAATTAATGCTAACTTCTTATTCCCTTCTTTTAAACTTATGGTAAAACCATAAATACTTCTAACCATCCAAAAAGCCATCAAAAATAACCAACCAAAGTGGTCATTTGTATAGTTTTCATCAAAAAACATTTGGAATGCACCTAAGATTAATAAAATAAGTATGATATTAGTTCCAACCCTTAAAGCTCTATTTGATTTATTATTTTTCAATTTATCATCCTCAAATCAACAATCCCTCTTAAACCATCCTGCTTTTTAGCAGAACGAAGACAATTTTGCTTCTCATTATATTCTAACATAAATTACCTAATCCTTCCATTTCCTTTTTAACACCTCGAATGACCACCAAAATAACGAAGTGACAATAGTTGTGGTCATTTCATTAATTGGTATGCAATTTCACTTGTTAATCCAACAGTGAAAACAGGATAAACTTTTACATATCAATAAAAAAATCGAGTATAAAACCTTTGTGATTTTATACCCGGTTTAACCTGCCATTTATACGGTTTCTCTACGTTATCTGAACTATTTAACTTAAAAGGTAGTTTCAGGAACTGCACACAAACCTATAGATGTTTCCTTTGTACAATATACAAATAATTAATAGTGATTAAAGAGGCTGTCCCGAAAAGTCGTTAAAAAACGACCTTTTGAGACAGCCTCTTAGAACTATAAGGTTAGTCTTTATACATTAAACTTCTTTTAACACCTTAATACCTTTTACTATATTCCAAATGAAATAGTAAATACTTAAGATAAAAGCAATAACAAACGTTCCGATTACTGCAATTCCAAGTGCATTTTCACCTAACGTACTAAATCCAACTGCTCCAGATATAGCAAGACCAATGATGAGTGTTACGAAAGGAATTAGATGTGTCCATAATGCTTTTTTTGCATGATATTTTACTTCTTCTTCTGCTACAAAGTAAATAATGATTGGTAATAGAAACGGTGCAAAGAAGATACTAAAGTAACTTAAAGAAGATAAGATATTATTTGCTTTCATGAGCTTCACCTCTTAAAAATTATTATGATTTCTTATATCCTTATTATCACATTGAAATAGTATATAAACTATCTAATAACCTTACATAAACATGACAGTTTTGTAAGATAGCCCATTTTCAAACGTATCCCGGCTGGACGAAAGTTCCGTTTGTTTCAACTCTTAAGTTGATGGATGTATGGTGCTACCCCAAGTGGTAGTATCAGTATTTCCAAGTTTCGAAGATTCATTGCATAAATCCTCTAGTTTTTGCACCAGAACAAAAAAGAGACCGTAGCGAAAGTATAAAATACTTTTGCTACAATCCCATTCATCTTCCAACTACTAATTATATAATTTTATTTCTGAAGCTGAAGCAAATCCACCGTGTCCTGATACAACTTCTAGCTTTACATACTGAGCATTTACTTTACTGAAACTTGCATTCTTTGTAAGATTATTATCTTCCCACGTTCCAGTAGCAACCTTTGTAAAGTTAACTCCATCTAGACTTGTGTATATATTATAACTAGTTATGTTACCATTAGAGTTACTGTCTTGTCTTGGAACATAAGCTAATTGTGATATGCTAGTAACTTCATTAAGCTTTATGGTAATGTATGGAGCCTTATCACTGCCATTCCATAACGTATGCCACATTGTTGCACCGTTTCCATCGATTGCATTTGCAGCACCATTATTAGCCGAAACTTCCTGACTTGAGACACCTGCAACTGATAAGTTTTTGTGCGGTATTAATCCTATTGCAGCAGTATCAGTAAACTTTAAGTTAACAGCATCACTTGCTGGATTTGAACCAACAGCAAATTTTCTAACTGTTAATATAACATTTCCTATTAAATCCGGTAAATTAGGAGCAACTGGATTATATTTTGTCCAATGTGAACCTTGGTCTATACTGAATTCCATCGTACCGTCTAGACCAAAAACTAAGTTCTCCTCATCATTTGAAGAAACATTAACTTTACCAGCTTTTCCAATTGGAATTAATAAAGGCTGCCCTGTTCCGATCACTCTTGTTAAAATGCCATCCGTTGCATTGATTGCTGAGATCTCTTCATTGCTCAGAAGCATATCATTGCTTGTAGCAGCTTTATACGTTTTTCCTCCATCAATACTGTATTCCGTATCGGGTTTAATTCCCATTAGTTTTCCTGCATTTGCTCCATCAAAACTAAAAGTAGCAAGACCTAATCCTAAACTTGGCATTTGATCTTTAATTTTATTAGCTACTTGCTTTTGATTTACATCCGTTATTGCGTTAAATACATTTAATATATTTAACGTATACTGTTGAAGTTTTGCTCTATCATCTGTGTTCAGAACATGCCTTCTAATTTGAGTAAGAAGATCCATCATTGGTCTTGGCTCATTAGCAAAAGAAGAAATGATACTGCTGTTTAATTCTTGCCACTCAGCATCTGTTACATTTGGATTTTGTAACATGAGAGAAACGTAATCTTTCCATACTAAAACATTAGTTGGTAAAAGATTAGTAGCTATTTTATAAATTGCAATTTTCTTATCTGTTGAATTCATCGCTTTCGCTAACCAGCGTAATCGTTCTGATTTATCTAGTTTTACTGGGGTACGTTCAGCATCTTCAAATAGTAAGATGTAAGGTACTTGATTTTTCGGGCTATTATCTGACCAAGGAATAACAGTTACATCATGACGGCCCGATTCACCCCATCCGGATATATCATTTCCTAAATTCCAAGAAGATGGTTTGTCATTCCATATGAGTGCACAATGCCCAGGTTGTGTAACAGGCATAGCGGCCACACCAAAGGCTTGACTTACTTGCACACCAAACTTCGAAATATTACCGCATACCCCGCCAAATCTGTAAATGGAAGAAAGATTCCAACCTACACCGTAGAATGCATCATTCCCAGCTTGAATGCTAACTCCATCTTTGTTATTTGTTACATACTGAATCAAATATGCACTTGTTCCGATCTTATCTTGACTTTTAAGTTCTGGATGTTCCGTATTAATCATGTTTCTTGCCCAAGTTAAATCTTCTTCTGGTGACCAAGTATTCACTACTAATCTTAAATGCCAAACATCATATGTTCTAAAGACTGGAAGTAACTCATTATTTTGATCTGCTGTTTTATAATATTGGTACCTCGTTAATGGATTAATAGGTTTATTATTTGTCCAATATTTTATAGGTTCAGCATGAGCTAACGATGTAGCTATCGCTAATTTTAAATACAATCCTTCGTGAGAATCTGCATCCGTATTCCAGATTGTATTCCATATCTCAAGTGCATTTACTGGATTCTTTGCAGTTGGACTGCCACCTTCAAGAAACGTATTCATTACCTCTGTATTTTTCATAATCCAGTTAAGAAAGTTTTGATGGGCAGCATCTTTTTTAGCGAATGTATCCATTGCTGCAGCACCTGTTTGTGATATGAATTGCCACTGAGCCAAAGCTGCTGCAAATACTGGGTCTGTAAGCTTACTTTTCAAATTCGCTTCAGTGAGTTCCCCAACCTTTTCATTTAAATATGTTGTAAGATAACTCAAATGATCTTCAAAATTACCATTTGCAATTGCCTGATCTGTCTTTTGTTTCAATGTTTTTTGAGTCAACGACACCGTTTCAGCTGAAACTTTCGTATAAGGAATCGTAACAAAGCTCCCTGAAATAAGTGACATAGTTAATACTAAAGATAAAGTTCTTTTCAAAATAAGCCCCCCTATTTTTTGTTTTTAAACGATTATCTTTGTGTCTATCCCCCCTCATATAAAATAATTCTCGGACCTGAAATAACCCTAAAATTTGTAAGATTCGGAATTATTTTGACATTTTTCGACAAACGGCTGACATAGTGAATGAAATACACCTTAGTCCCTATAACTTTGTGTCATTAGCTTTCACTAATTTCGCCTTTACCGAGATGAATCTTTCAGTTTGAATATACCAAAAGTCCAATTATATTTATAGACTTTTATAATTAATGTAACTATTTTTTTAAAAATTTAATTAAGGCCCGACACGCATGCCAATCAAGCTACCATTTTGAAGTGCCCCCAAAACGAAAATTGCATCCTTTCATAGGTGTCCATGTGAATTGAGCTCATTTTTTTTCGTTTTGGGGTAATTCTGAATTCTTGAGTTGATGGCGATGTGGCGGGACTCCTTAAATAAGAAAATTAACAATTTTAAAAATATATTTGATTATATTTTTAAATCATAATAGCATTTGACATGTAGCAAATATGAATAAAGAAAGGAAAGAGAAACCATGAATATGAAAGTCGAAACCCTTCCAAAATATCGTATTGCATATGTACGACAAGTTGGTCCATATGGTCCTGCCAACATGCAAGCAATGGAAAAGTTAAAGAAATGGGCTGAGGAGAAAGATCTTGTTAAATCAGCAATAATACTTGGAATTCCACAAGATAATCCTGAAACAACACTTCCTGAAAGCTGTAGATATGATGCTTGTATTGTGATTTCAAAAGATTATCAAATGGATGATTCAATTTGCGAAGGTGAACTTTCTGGTGGAAAGTATGCGATTTTCACAATCAAACATACAGCGGAAGATATTCAAAAAGCATGGGCTGAAATTTTTCCAGCTTTACACAACAGTGGATATCAAATTGACAACAAACCGATTTTAGAAAGATACACGAGTGAGATGATTAACAACCATTATTGCGAAATATGTGTACCTGTAAAAGCGTTATAAAAGAAGAAACCATTATATATACAAACAGCTCAAAAACTGTACAAATTTATTATTCAGCTTCAACTTATGGGTTGTAATTAAAAACTAAAAAGAAATGCTAAAATAGCATTTCTTTTTAGTTTTATTTAGTTGAAATTTCCAAGAAATTCGTAACCATTTTAGAAGTACTAGAATCTATTTGAATGCCTTGAACCCTCTCTTTATCATTTGTATCTTTTGCTATTATAAATTTATCATCATTTATCCAAAGTAATAATTTTTCTGTTGAATCATCGTTAAAAATAACTTCTATATTAGATTTTGCAGATTTTCTTGTTTTTTCATCTAATGTTATTTCTTTAGAGGATCCCGATTTAATTACTGTGATAATTTGATTGATAAAATCTTTGTTATCTGTGTTTCCTTTAGATAGGTTGCTAGTGTTACTTATTACTCTAATTTCTTTTACTTCCTTGTTTTCAAAAATCTTTGATGTCTCTTTAGAGCTACTAGATTGGGAACCTTCTGAAGAACTTGTTGTATTTGAACAACCAATTAACCCTACGAATACGATAATTGAAATAAGCATAAAAGCAATATTTTTAATGTCCCTCACCCCTTTTACCTAATTATACCATTTTTATTCTCCCCTTATTATTTTTTACGTTCTTTATTTCGCACATAAGATAAAGGTACTTCTAATCATTCCTTATAAAACTACTTGACTAATCGTAAGAAAGGGGATATCCCATAAATCAGTTACACTGACTTACAGGATATCCCCTTTTTGCTGTTCTTATTAAATCAATCTACAGCTAATACAAACTTTAAGATTTTCTAATTTTCAGTGTGTAAAAGCTGAGTGGCTTTTGCTTTCTGTTTCTGTCCTTTTAAGAAAAACGATACAACGAGAGCAACAATTATAAAGATTAACCCAAGTGTAAATGCCCCTTGGAAGCCAGATGTTAAGCCATTTAGCTTTTCTACTGGATCCATTGGATTTGCTGAGTTTTCCATATATTGAGTTGTGCCTGAAGACATTTTAGATATAAATATAGCCGTGCCAATCGCGCCAGCTACCTGCTGTAATGTGTTGAAGAGCGCTGTACCATGTGGATAAAGATCTGGTGTCAATTGATTTAAGCCATATGTTTGTACTGTCATCACAAACATGAGTCCAACCATTAATACGCTGTGCATCAAGATAATTTGTGTCAATGTTGTTTCTGGGTTAATACCTTTAAATAGCCACATTGCAATGGCTACTAACACAATGCCAGGGATGATAATAATCTTTGGACTGAATTTATCAAATAATTTACCTGCAATCGGTCCCATAATGGCGCTAATCATACTCCCTGGTAGCATGATTAACCCTGATTTAAAGGCTGTAACAAGTAAAACCGTTTGTAAGAACATCGGTAATAATGTCATTGTTGAGAACAGCGACATCATGACAATGAATATTAACCCAACTGATAAAGTAAACATTGGAAACTTAAATGCGCGTAGTTCTAAAATTGGATTATCGATTTTTAATTGACGAACAACAAAAATGAATAACGATATAGCCCCGATAATTAAAGTGGAATAAACTTTAGAATCTGACCATCCTAAATCACCTGAAGAACTAAAGCTATACACAATACCACCGAAACCTAATGTTGATAAAAGAATGGATAAATAATCAATTTTTGGTCGTGTTAACTCCGTGACATTTTGAATATATTTCATTCCAATTAAAATGGAAATGATTACGATAGGAATAACAATGTAGAATAACCAGCGCCAACTAAGTGAATCCACGATAATTCCAGATAATGTAGGACCAATTGCTGGAGCAGACATCATAACAAGTGCTATTAAGCCCATTGTGGCACCACGTTTTTCAGGTGGACAAATAATTAAAATCGTATTCATTAGTAATGGTGAAATTAACCCAGTGGCGATTGCTTGGACAATACGACCGATTAATAAAACGGAAAATGTCGGTGCGAATCCAGCAATCAATGTACCAACTAAAAATGTTACCATGGCGGTTAAGAACATTTGTCTCGTTGTAAGCCATTGTTGAAGTAAAGCTGTAATCGGTACTAAAACCCCAACAACTAACATGTAGGATGTAGAAAGCCATTGAATGGTTGAAGCTGTTACATCAAATTCTTTCATTAATACGGTTAAAGCATTACCAAGTAATGTTTCATTTAATAATGCAACCATTGCACCTAAAATTAATGCAATTAAAATGGGTGTATGTCTAATATTAGAAGTATCAATTTTGCTACTTGTAGAACTTGTAGTCGTAATATTCATTTATTGATTTTCTCCCTGCTTTCTTTATTTTTAATACATTTGTATACAAAAGATCACATATAACATAATATACACATGTAGATTAAAAAGGGAGAATCAATTTTCAGTAGTTGTATAATTAATCTACAGAAAAGGAGAAATGTAGATGAAAAATAATGAGGAACAGCTGGATTTACGTGTTAGACGTACACATAAATTATTGTGGGAGTCTTTATTTGAATTAATGACACAACCAAAACAGAAATATAGTTCCATTACCATCAACCAAATCTGTGATCGTGCGATGGTGCATCGAACAACATTTTATAAACATTTTGAAGATAAAGATGCATTATTGGCATTTGGATTTAAACAATATCAAGAGGAAGCCTTGACAATACCACTTTTAGATCGATTAACTAGGCCATTTCAAGTGATGGAACAAATTTTACATCATAAAGAAATTGGTAAAATATTAGAGTTGCAAATGGGTGATGAACAATTTAATAACTTTATACATTATCATACTCGTGAAGTGAAGAAACAGGAGAATCAAGAATTAAATCGAATTTGTAAAAGCCATACAATACCAGATGAGTTAATTATCGAATTCTATTCGGGTGTAATTACAACGTTAAGCACATGGTGGTTTCAAAATAGAAAAAGTGTTTCAGCAGAAGAGATGGATACATACTTTCATCAAATGATCAATCAAGATGTTTTTCAATTGAACAGAGATCAAATGTAAGCAAAAAGAATTATGCGGATCACAATGGAATAAAGGCTTTAAAAGAACTTTTTGATGAGAATCAAATCAATGTTTTTGATTTGGAACGTGTTTCAATCATATAAAGTGAAACTTTAATCAGTGGGGGTTTTCTTCATCCCCCACTGATTATTAGCCCTCACCAATCGGTCTTTTACAGGCAGTTGATTCCCCCTCCTTACTTCTTTGCTTTCGCCGAATTTTGAGGCGGGAGTGTACTGCCCATTCATGCTGGATATCAGTACATACACGTTTTTATGGAAAAGCATCAATTCTCAGATATATTCTTAAGCGATTGCTTTAAAACAATCTGATGTCTTTCGAATATGATTAAACCTCCTACTATAATGAGAAGCATTCCTATTAATTGCATACCATTTGGTACCTTCCCCCAAAATAACCAAGAAAACAGAAATCCAAATATTACTGAACTATACATCAATGATGAGACCATATTAGGATGTAGATATTTTAAAACATAAGATAAGCACTGCTGAGATGCTACACTCGTAAATGCTATACCTAATAACAACCAAATCCCCTTCATATCGAAGTATTGGTCGTTACTTATCATATAAAAAAAGGATATTACAGTAGAAAACAGGAAGAAATAAAAAACAATACTAAAGCTGCTTTCAGTTCTACGTAACGTTCTTATCGTAACATTTGAGGCAGCTGAACAAACAGCGGATAATAAAGCGAACATAGAAGCTACATTAAGATAGCCACTAGCAGTTGGATTGATTGTAATATAAACTCCCACAAAGCCCACAAAAACCCCTAACAGTACGTGTTTTGCAATTTTTTCTTTAAAGAATAAAAATAAAATAAGCGGGATAAAAAAAGGATAAGTAGAATTAAGTGCTAAAGCATTTTCTACCGGTATAAATTGCAAGGAAATCGTATATAAGGTAAACATTAGAAATCCAAAGAAACCTCTTAATAAGTGAAGTAAAGGAACACTCGTTTTAATTTTTGGTCTCCCTGTTACAAAGTAAATAGGAACAAGCATAGCTAGCGCTGAAAAAAAGCGAAAAAAGGTAATGGTTGGTTCATTTGCATATGCATAGGCCATTTTTATAAAGACGGACATCAACGAATACAAAAAACCTGCCAAGATTGTTATTATAAAATACCGCAATGTCAAAACCTCCTTGTTTCTTGAAGAGTCAATTTTTAACTTTCAAAAGTATGTAATGACAGTATATGGTATCATTATTTATGATGTAAAATATCTATTTTTGATATTTATATAAGTAATGCTTATATAAAAGGAGCAGAAAATGAACCTAGAACAAATGGAATATATAAAAGAAATATCAAGAACTCAATCTATCTCGCTTGCAGCGAAGAATCTGCATGTTTCACAAGCTGCAGTTAGTCAATCTATTTCTTTACTGGAAAGGGAATTAGGTGTGAAGTTATTTATCCGATCTCGTTTGGGCACTACCCCAACGAAAGAGGGAAAAAACATTATTAGAAAAGCACTGGAAATTATAAAAAGGTGGAAGAAATGAAAGGAGAAGTGCAATCTTTAACCTCTCTATATACAGGAGAACTAAAAATTGCAGCTATACCTAGTTTATTTATGACTTTATTACCTAAAACATTATCTATGTTTAAAAACGACTGTCCACATGTGAAAATTTCCATCAAAGAAATGGGAGGAAATGAAATTATTGAAGATGTAAAGCAGCAGAAAATAGATCTTGGATTCATTATATTAAATGAACCATCATTACTGAATTCAAAAGAGCATCTTATTTTTAAACCTCTATTTCAAGGAGAGATGAAAGCTTGCGTACATAAAGATTCTCCACTAGCTTTCAGTAGCGAATTGAAAATTCAAGAAATGTTGGATTATCCGTTTGTTTTATATGGCGGTCATAATTGGGAAATGTTTATTCGCCAATTTGAAAAGCAATATGGGTCTATGAATATTTTATTTACTTCTAACAATTCTGAAGTGATAAAAAAAACTGTTTCAGAGGGGCTCGCTGTCAGTATGCTAACAGATTTTATGTTAAAAAACGATCCCTATGTAGAAAGTGGAAATATTGTCCCTATTCCTTTAATTGATTACGAACCAGCTACAATTTCGTTTGGATGGATATATTCCAAAGATAGTTCACGGATAAATGTCATAAAAAAATTTTTAGAGTATTTACACCTCTATGTTCATCAATTTTAATAGTACAAAAATATATTATATTCCATTCTGGATTGTAGATTAGAGGAACTTGAATAAAAATTTAACTCCAACTTGCTTCTATCAAGTTGGAGTCTTCCCTATCCTTCTATCAATCTATTCTTTCCATCGATTACGCTATATATGACAACGCCACACTCTCTGCGTCATTCAGCCAGTGAAAATTATCTTCTACCATTCTCAACAGCTTTCTCATAAAAACATTAAGCCAACAAAAATCCTCGTTTCAATGAATCTCTCGGATCCATTACAAATTGATGGAATCCCGTAATAAACGCCTGACCAGTCACTTTTGGAATAATGGCCTCATGTTCGCTTACTTTTGTCACTGACAGCACTTCTCCAACAAATTGTCCGTCCGTAATGCATTCATGGACAAAACTTTCGCCCTCCTGCAAAACCCCATTTTCAAAAAGAGTGGCAAGTCTAGCTGAAGTACCCGTGCCACAAGGAGAGCGATCTACTTGCCCATCCGCAAAAATGGTTACATTTCGTAACGTGGCATCTTTTCCATTTGGTTGATCTGAAAAGATAACGCCGTATATTCCCTTTAAATCTTCTTCGAGAGGATGTTTTACCTCCATTTGGCTTTCAATGTAATGTTTAATTTTCCCGCCCCACGTTTGAATAGCAGGTAAATCTTTAAAATTGACTTTCAAGCCAAATTCTTTACTATCTACAACCGCATAGAAAGCTCCTCCAAAAGCAATATCTACTTGAAATTCATAGCCATCAATTTTTATCGGAACGTCCTTTTTGTAAACAAAAGAAGGAACATTTTCAAATGATACGGATTCTACTTGATTTCCACTGTATGTTGCATATGCGATAACCTCTCCTGCCGGGCTATCAATAATGAACTTTTGTTTTGCACCTGTCACTTCGAACATGCCAGTTTCAATTCCTATCGTAATTACCGCAACAATTCCATGCCCGCACATTGTACTCCAGCCTTCATTATGCATAAATAATACCCCAAAATCAGCATGAGGACTTGCAGGAGGCGTAATAATACAACCATACATGCCATGATGTCCTCTCGGTTCATACATAAGAACTTCGCGAAGATGATCCAAGTGCTCCATACAATAAGCTCGTCTTTCTAGTTGTGTATTTCCTTTTATCGCTGGTACTCCGCCGGTAATAATACGCAATGGTTCCCCCGCTACATGTGCATCAATTGTTGTGTACATTTTACTAATGTTCATTTCTTTTCCCTCCAGTATCATCATCCACTTATCCCCTGAAATCTTTGTAAGTGTCCTACTGTTTTATCTGCAAGTATTATGCCAATCTAACAGACGCTTACTATCACGAACATTCATTGCAGTTTCCTGAAAAAGGTGTATCCTTTTTGCAACACTTTTGTCTAGGAGTGTATATTTTCTTTGACACTCATATCCATCAACTTAAAGTGTATTTTTATATTAAGTCCGGTCTTTCCACGTAGTTTTTTATAATCTTTTATAGATTTTATAAAAGTACGTATACCAAATAAACCCTGACGTGTTTCAATTTTTTTGCTATGCTATCTGATGAATAGAAGTGGTATACTCATAAACAACACCCAAAATATCAAAGACTGTCTTTTTCTCGTATCGATGAGATTTTCGTCGTTGCGCTGTAGGAGGGTAAACAGACGAAAGAGAACCTTTGATAGATCTTGGGTGTTTTTGTGTAATGCTTGGTGAAAAAGTAAAAAATAATCCTTAATTATGTACAGCGCTTTGTATTCACCTAGCTCTTTCTGTTTCTTACGTAACAGGGGTTCTCGCATTTTAAACATAGTAGAGGAACATAATAAAATACTAATGAGTTGTCCATAAAGGTGACATTCTAATCGCTCTTGTTTTTGGTTCATATTCATAAAAAAGCACCTCACCCTTTCTCATTAACATAAGAGAATAGTAACGTGCTTTTAACTTCAAAAATAGTCTAAATCCTTAAGTTGATGGATGTGGGGCGGCACCCCATCGCCATCAACTTAAAAAATACATTCTTCCCCACAACAATAAAAATGAACTTCGGTGCTATAAAAAACACAGAATTTCCATTTAGGGGGGACTTTAAAATCTTAGCTTGATGGCGATGGGGTGCTCCCACTTCTATAAACGAAAACCCCCAGAAACATCTAGAATTTGACCTGTTATCCAACGACTATCAGAAGAAGCAAGGAATGCTACTGCATCTGCAATATCTTCAACTTGCCCTAATCGCCCAAAAACAGAAGATTTAGTAGCAAAATTTCGTATTTCTGGGTCATCCAGCAATTTCGTATTAATATCTGTCTTTGTATATCCGGGCATAATCGTATTAATTGTTATACCTCTTTCTCCAAGATGCTTAGCTAGAGGAAGAGTCATAGTGTTAAGCGCACCTTTACTTAAACCATATGCAATTGACCCAGTTAAACCAATTCGTACTTCGGCTGATGAAATGTTAATAATACGCCCTTGTTCCCGAAGCCGCGGTAATGTTTGCTGGATTAAGAAGAATGGTGCTTTAATGTTGACTGCAATAATTTCATCAAAAACTTCTTCTGTCGTATCTTCAATAGTTCCCTGAGTACCTATGCCTGCATTGTTTACTAGAATATCAATTACTGATGTACCAACTCTTGTTTGCAGTTCATTATCTAATTGTTCTATTAGTTTTTTGACACCACTAATTGAATTGAGTTCAGCCTCAACTAAGAAGGCTTTTCCTCCATTAGATTCAATCTCTCTAATCGTTTGATCCGCAGCTGTTTTATTTCGACCATAGTGAATGGCAACTAATACACCGTCTTGTGCCAATCTCTTTGCAATGGCACGACCGATTCCACGACTTGCCCCTGTTACTAACGCTATTTTCCCATCAAGATTCTTCATTTTTTCCACCCTTCCCAAACTTTTGTTTAATAAAAATCTATATCTATATTTTCATTTAAATATCAAAAATTTTAAATGCGTATTTATAGGTAAATTAATCAGATAACTTATGATATTATAGGTATAAATCATTATTTACTTTATAAAACAAAATAAAGAGGTTAGACAATGAAGAATACAGTAAAATTGGATGAAATAGATCATAAAATTATGAATTTGTTGTATGAAAATGCGAGAATTTCTGTTTCAGAAATAGGACGGATTATATCAATGACACAGCCTGCTGTAAAAGAACGGATTAACAAGCTTGAAGAACAAGGAGTTATAGCTGCTTACAGAACGAAATTTGAACCTTCCAAAATTAATAAAAACATTCAAGTATTCATTATGTTTAAAACAAGCCAATGTTCTGATTTTGTACAATTTTGTAATTCTGCTCCTGAAGTAACGGATTTATATCGAATTAGCGGGGAATTTAATTATATGATGAAGGTAATGGTTGATTCGATGGATTCTCTTGCTATTTTTTTAGATTCTTTAATGAAATTTGGATTATCATCTCCTTTAATTGTTTTAAAGAATGAATTCGAAGAGAAAATATTGTTCTGATAAGAGGACTACCCAAATACTAAGATAGAGAAAATAACAGATGTCAAATTTATGGTGCTACTCTAACCGAAGGGGCATATTTTTATAATATAATGACCATAAAGATACATAAAACCAGCTATAGACTGGTTCTTTTTTTAACTCAATTTTCCACTAAAAAAATTCGAATCCTTAATCACTAAGAAGTTCCGGCTTTCATTGTTAAGTGTTCAACAATCTTCATGTATTTAAGATCGCCACTTGTTCGTTATCATAGTTGAGCAAGAGTTTGATATCCCATATTAATATAATATATTTTTTAAAAATAAACAGAGTGATTGAAAAATATTCATTTATAGAATAATCATTTTCTCTTCGCTTAGCATGCAAAATCTAAATTTTGTCGGTAGCCCCCATCGCTATCAAGTTAAGAAACACATAAAACGATAAAAATGAACTTCGGTGCTATAAAAAACAACAAATTTCCGTTTGGGGGATACTTTAAAATCTTAGCTTGATGGATGTAGGGCGGCACCTCAATATACTTGGATTAAAATCATTGCAAACAGCTAAAAAAGTGATTGCTGGAATAGAAGTTATGCATATAATCAAAAAAGGACAAACTCCCCAAGGTGAGAAGTCTGTCCAAAAACAGATATATCTTATTCATGATTTCTTTGGTTTAACAACATAGAATTCAATTTCACTAGGAATCTTTCGTTCTTTTTTCATATCCCACTATTTTTGCACCAGAACCAACAATAGTGAATTAGAATAATGACTTAATACTTGCTAGGACAGTAAGTATACCTATAATAATGACAAATACATTGCTCACTTTCCCTTTGTATTTAGCTAGTACTGGTACTTTATAGATCGCATACATTGGTAATAGACATAAGATAGCAGCAACTAACGGACCGCTAAGGGCATCAATGATTCCAAGAATACTTGGATTTGCATAAGCAACATACCAGCATGTTAATACGACAAAAGTAAGGATCATTGTCTTAACTGTTTTTTCTCCCATATCTTTTCCGCGTTTTTTACCGACCTTGATAATCATGTCACGCATTACCTCATATGCCCCTATATAATGACCAAGGAAGGACTTTGTTATAGCCACAAAAGCAATAAGAGGAGCTGCAATAGTGATTATAGGCGAATTAAGCTCATTAGCAAGATATGATAGGATTGACAAGTTCTCTGCTTTCGCCATTTTCAGATCATCTGGAGTCAAACTCAATGTACTGCTCCAAACAAAGAACATAACAACAGCGAATGTCATGATATAACAAGCTTTTTGTATTTGAGCACATTTGGCATCAGTAGCTTCTATTCCATAGGTAGCTCTCTGTTTCATAACAAATGATGAAATCATAGGCGAATGATTGAATGAGAATACTATGATTGGTAGTATCATCAATATCGTTCCAAAATATCCTGTGCCTGTTGAAGCAGTAGAAACACTTGAAAAACTAAGCATTGACGTATTCCACTGTGGAATCAAAGATATTGCGATAAACAGTAGAGAAGCTATGAAAGGATATACTAGCATGCTCATTATTTTTACAGTGATATCTTGACCAAAATTTAGTATAGCTATAAGACCGAGTACTAATACAAGTGATAAAATGGCCCTTGGAGGCTCCGGCATGTGCAATTGATGCACGATAAAGCTACTTGCAGTATTTGTAAGGGCAACCGAATACATCAGCACAATCGTATAAATTGAGACGAAATATACTATGTTAAAAATGATACTCGCCTTATTTCCGAAATACTCTCTTATTGTACCTGTAATCCCCTCTTCAGCAGAATTAGAAGCGTATATCATTTTAGCAAGCGCCCTATGTGAGTAATACATAACAGGATATGCAAGTATGGTAATTAACAGTAATGATAATAAACCACCTGAACCTGCATTAATAGGTAAAAAGAGTACTCCTGCTCCAATTGCTGTTCCAAAAAGGCTCAATGCCCAGGTAGTATCCTGTTTATGCCACTTTTTAGGGTCTGGATATTTCTCATTTTTTACTGCAGTATTTTCATCTTGAAATTCTATTGTTTTTGCAGTATTCCCATTCATATAATAATTCCTCCTTGTATCCTATTCTTACGTCTCTTTTTAAGGCCTAGGAATATAGACCATTCTTGAAAAATGAATTGCTTACACTTACAAGGTACGCCACATTGTGTGTCCAACCTGATGGATTTGTTAACGTTTACAAAACATTTCAATTGTATATTAACATACTTTATTTATATAGTAGTATATTTTATTTATAATGGCTCTTACTATACAGACATCCTTAGGAGAACAATAGAGAATAGAATTGTTAACTATTTCACAATATTTCCAATAACTGTTTATCGATTTAATTGTTTCTCTCCAAAAATTTTACTTTTAATGGCAATCCCTGTAGGTGTGGCCGCAATTCCGCCTAAACCTGTCTCTCTTAATTCGCGAGGCATCTGTCTTCCAACTCTATACATCGCTTCAATAACTTCGTCAGCATTGATGATATTGTTTACGCCGGCTAATGCGATGTCCGCTGCTGCTAAAGCATTTGTCGTTCCAATGGCGTTTCTCTTTACACAAGGAATTTCTACCAAACCAGCGACCGGATCACAAACTAAACCGAGTAAATTTTGTAATGCGGTTGAGAAAGCTTCAGAAGATTGCTGTGACGTTCCTCCCGCAGCTTCTACCGCTGCTGCAGCCGCCATTGCTGAGGCACTGCCTACTTCAGCTTGACATCCTCCGTACGCTCCGGAAATACAAGCATTATTTGCGACTATCATTCCAAATAAAGATGAAGTGAATAGAAAGTGGACCATATCTTCATGACTTAACTGCAACGTATCTTTAATACTAAATAGGACTCCCGGGATCGTCCCGCTCGCACCTGCTGTTGGAGTTGCACAAATAGCCCCTAATGAAGCATTTACTTCATTAACACCGATAGCACTTTGAATCCCTAACACCATCAAATCTCCAGAAAGAGTTTTTCCATTTTCTCGATATTTTTTTATTTTAACAGCATCACCTCCGGTTAAACCGGTCGGAGAAAATACCCCGTCGCCCTCGATACTTTTATTTATGGCATTTTCCATAGTCGCTAAATTCTTTTCCATTTTACTCCAAACTTCTTCATAAGAAGTTTTAGTTTGTTCGATTTCCTGTTCGATTGCTAATTCATAAATTGGCTTTTTCCTTTTATTAGCTGCATCTACAATTTCTTTTATGGTCATATACATATTTTTTCACCCCTTAATGTAACTAAAGAATAATGATATTAGCCATACTGCTTAAACTTCTAAGTTCCTTCTGAGCATCACCAGGCAATAGCGAATCCAAAGCGAATGCATATAAATATTTTCCGTTTTCTTCTAAACTATGAAAGTTGTTAATTTCCACATCATATTGTTTAAAGATCCTGCGTAAGACAAATTCAAAGTCAGCGCTTTCGGAAATCGCAATAATAACTGGCAATGGCCCCTGCAGATCTAAGCTAAATCCGTCAATTTCAACATGTTTGACTTCAATTAATCCGCCGCCGACCGAAATACCCATCGTTCTAATACTTCGATTTTCATCCTCTACATATACATCTGCCGTATTTGGATGACCAGCAGGACTATCACCTGCTTTTTCAATAAAGGTAATGTCAATCCCCTTAGATTCTGCCATTTTAATAGCATCTGGTACTTTGCTGTCATCGGCAGCAAATCCTAATATCCCAGCAATAATTGCAAAATCAGTTCCGTGTCCTTTATGGGTTTCAGCAAATGATTCATAATACTTTACCACGACTTTTTTTGGAAGACCTTGAAATAATTTATTGGCAACTGTTCCAATAGCTAAAGCACCTGCAGTATGTGAACTTGAAGGACCTATCATTACCGGCCCAATCACATCAAAACAACTTTTGTATTTAACAACCTTTTTTTCTTTAATAGATGCTACATTCATGTTCATATAAGCACCCCCATAATTTATTATTTTTAATTGCAGTTGAATCTAAGCTATTAGAATGACCAATTCAAAATATGTTCCAGCCTTTATTTTCTGCAATTACATTTGTTCCAAAAATCAGAACAGGTCAATCTATTAAAATGTCAGCTTGAGAAAGAGGTTCAATTGTAATAAAAACTGTATTAGAATTATCGCAAGATTTCATTTTCTTAAATAAGATCTGGCCGATAACGCTTCCATTTTCATATTGAATAAATTTCCCTTCTGATCACACACCTTTCTTAGCGTAATCGTATCAGTATGTCCAATTTTAGAAGATTACTTGTAAGGCCTTTAGAATTTTTGCATCAGAACCAGGTTTGATATTTTCTCTAGAGGTAATAGATTATCTCTCGACGCCCTCATTATAACTTGTATATTTATGAGTTTAATGATTTTTTATTTTTAGAAAGATTGAATAAACAGAATTTTGAATGGATAATAAATTACACTTGGCATGTAGCAATTGTGTCCATTGTTTGAAGCTGTATTAGTTAGTAGAATAGCAAAAATAACACAGAGTTCCTTTGATTAACACATTGATTATATTGGAAAATCATTATAAAGATACTTATATTTTCCTTTGTTGAAACATCTT
Source organism: Bacillus sp. NPDC094106 (assembly GCF_044764345.1). Classification (NCBI taxonomy): domain Bacteria; kingdom Bacillati; phylum Bacillota; class Bacilli; order Caryophanales; family Bacillaceae; genus Bacillus; species Bacillus sp. NPDC094106. Next base: position 239,896 of record NZ_JBIWHY010000003.1, read on the forward strand.
GTTTTAGACGTGAAAGCTGTTGTAATACATGATTAATGTAGATGGAAAGGAATAAATTAAGGAAATATAAAATCCATTTTGAGTATTTATCATTCGAATTGCATTTATATACATTTTCAGAAAAAAAGAACTTCTTTTTTATAAATCTTGAACATACTGATACTTTACAAAAGGTGTGTGATTAGTATAGAAAAAGAACAGTTATTTAGGTTCTGGTGCAAAAAAGAGAATAAAATGCATATATCCCTAACAGAACCGTATCTTATGCTATAAGGCCCAGTACCAGCGTTCTTGCAACCAGGGGCAAAGTAGCAATTAAGTGTAGAAAGTTAGTCCTATATGGGGGTACCATACATGCCCATCAACTCAAGAGATTTTAATACTCTCAAACACAAAAAAACGTTATCCTTTCTAAACAAGCTAAATTAGAAAGGATGACGTTTTCAAAGCGTCCACAATTCAGGGTTCCGTTCAAAGTAAGGATAATCTTTTTCTATCCTTCTTCTATTAGATAAAAAGCATAAAACGATCATTAAAAAAAAACATATCTTTCACTTCAATTTCACACTGAAGTCACATCTATCTTTTATATTATATCTATCGAAGCTGTTCCTCCCTAATAATGAGACATTCCCCAGTGTCTCGAACAGCTTTCCCTCCCTAATTAAAATTGATATATTGTCCCTTTCCCTGACCATTTTGTGCTGACAAGATGGTCTATTTTTTATCACCTATTACTGAATCATACCTCTTATCCAGTAAGCAACTATTCATTTATATAAATCCATTTTTATTTTTTAACACCTAAATCCCTGCTATACAAAATGAAAAGTAACCTACACTCGTTTACTCTTTCTGTTTTTACTTCGCATGTGGCAGAGAAAAGCCCTGACCGTTTCTATGCATGGCCAGATGCTCTCTCCCTCCTAAAAAGAGGGGTTTTGGTGTATATAGTAAGATCAATGTTCCACTTTACGATAATGTAAAGCGCTTCGTTTGTTCACTTAATTCATGAATTTGCGAGGCCATTTCTTGCACTTCTTGTGTAAATACATCCATATGCTTCGCAACTTCTTCTATTGTAACATTCACTTCTTCAGTAGATTCCGCTGTTTCTTCACTTGCAGCCGTAACAGCCAACACTTCAGTGTGAATGACGTTCTGCTGCTGTTTCATCGTTTCCATTTTACCGATAACGTGCTGCAAGGACTGATTCAATTCGTTTGAAATATATTGCAGTGCTTTCATTTGCTCTGCTACTACACTTACTTGACTGAACTGAGCATCATATTGCTGCAATGCTTGCGACAATTGCTCTGTTGTTCCAGATGCTTCTTGCTGCATCTTATAAATTAATTGACGAATATGCTTTGTTTGCTCTGCCGTACGTTCCGCTAACAATTTCACTTCATTTGCTACAATGGCAAATCCTCTTCCAGATTCCCCCGCTCTAGCTGCTTCAATGGCCGCATTTAAGGAAAGCATATTCGTTTGCGCTGCAATGTCCTCGATTGTATATAGAAATTCTCCCGTATGGCTTACTTGCGTTAATAAAGAATTGACTGTATCTTGAAATTGATAGAACGTCTCTTTCATTTCCTTCCCTTGCATAACCGTATTATGCAGCATTTCCTGTCCTTCTTCTCCTGCTTGCGCCATCGCTTGAGAAATACTTTGCATATCATCTACAGCATGCTCGACTCCGCGTATTTCTTCTTCAAAAGAATGCATCGCATTTGAAACTTGTTCCATTGAAGAAACAGTTTGCGCATTACTATTTGTAATCTCTTGACTTGATAATAACATCGTTTGATTTTGTTCTTTCATTACATGTGTAGAAGACAGTAACATTTTCGATGTTTGCGTTACAGAATGAGTTGCCTTCTGTACACCTTGTAACAATCCTCTTAAATAATCCATCATATGTTCGAAAGAACGAACCATCTGTCCAATCTCATCTTTCTTACGAGATGAAATCTGAAGTTCTCTTAAATCACCTTCTGCAATCCGCTTTGTTTCTTCTTTCAACATATGAAGCGGCTTCAGACCTCGGTTAATAAAATAGAACAGACAAACAAAGGCAACGGCAACAATTCCTATATTGATAAGAGCGTGTTCTACCATTCTATCTTTCAACAAGTTTTGCATAATCGTATCTACAACAGAAGCTTGTATATCCATTCCAAGCGCCCCATACACTTGGCCCTTTTCATCTTTTAATGGCACCATAACAGACATGTATTTCCCGTATTTTTCATCATTCATAATGGGGGTGTACACCCATTCTCCTTGTTGCAGCTTTTTCACTTCTGCCGCATTACCTTCACACTTCTCCCAAATCGGTGATGCTTCCTTGCCAATTGGTTGCCCATCAATCATAATGTACGATTCATTGTTCTTAAAATGCATCGTGTATACATATAATGCACCATTATGTTCACGCATTTCATTTAATGTATTTCGCAATTTCTCATATGTATCATTTTGCTTTGGATCTTTTAACCACGACTCATATGCGTCTGTATCAAATTGTTTTTTCATTGCTTCAACTTGAATCTTCCCTAACTCTCCAATTGTTTGTTCCCCAGTTCCTTTCGCAGTAAAATATAAAAATACAAAATTCACACTCGCCAATCCCAAGATTACTACAAATACAATTCCTAAAATCCGTGTTCGCAGATTCATAGTCGTTCTCCTTTTTAAATAAAAATTTATTAATTTAAACATAAAGAATGATAAATATAAAAAAGAGTTTTAAAAATCAATTCCATCTTCGGATTGTACATATTCTTTCTATTGAAAATTTAAAATACGTTATATTATGTATATAACATAAAAGTAAGTAATAAATATAGCATCTTTCTTAATTTTTATTACTATAATATCGATCCCGCTAGTTGCGGGCAGCAATATTCCCTAAACAAAAAGAGGCCGCCTCACTTTCAGGCAACCTCTTTCTCATTTCTATTCTACTAATCTATTATTAACGGTAAGAAGAAACGTCATTACCTTTCCATTCATAATAGTCTAAGATACCAGCGTAAATTGCTTCGGCAGCGCGCTGTCTTCCATCTGGTGAAGATAGTTTCGCACCGTCTACGTTGTTGTCTACAAATGCAAGTTCTGTTAATACAGCTGGCATTGTATTTTCACGAATTACATATAAATCGCCTTCTTTTACGCCTCTATCGCGTGTTCCAAGTGCTGCTACAAGACGATCTTGAATTTTCTCTGCTAGTACACGACTTTCGTCTACATGTGGGTTTGTTGCTGTCGTTGCTGATTTGTAGTAGTAAGTCTCTGTACCTTGAGCAGTTCCGTCAAAACCATTGCCATGAATACTTACAAAGATATCCCCTTTATTCGCTTGAGCAAATTCTACACGTTTTTTCAGAGAATCTTTTGCATCTGTTCCTGGTCTTGTGTCAGTATTGTGCGTTAGCAATACAGTAAATGGTGTTTTTTGTTCAAATAATTTCTGTACGCGTAAAGATGTGTCTAATACAATTTTACTTTCATCCATGTTTACGCCTTCGTGGCCAGGATCTACACCGCCGTGACCTGGATCAATAATAATTGCTTTTCCTTCTAAGAAATTCGCTTGTTTCGGTGGGTTCAACTGACTTTTATCAACCCATTGGAAACCAGCATATGTACGAATACGAATCCAGCTTCCGCTTTCTTCAATCACTGTTACGTTTTGTGCGTCATATTTCCCTAATACTTTAGAGCCATGAGATGCTTCTTGATATGTAGTAAATGTACCATCGATATACTCTTGTTTCTCATTTAAAGGCGTCCATTTATCGCCTTTATCCGTTACAATCTTCATCCAGCCGTCTTCTCGTTGTTCTTTCACTACAATCATTTGCGGAGCATGTTGATTGGATGTGATACCTGATGATAATGATGGCTCATGATATGTGATAAAGTTTCTATTCATATACATTCTTTTTGATGTATCTGCTTTTCCCATATCAGCTTTTGCGATAAATTGGGCTGCTTCTGCACGCGTAACAATACCATCTGGATTCCAGCCGTCACCCGTTCCATTAGAAATGCCTAAAGCAACTAAAGTATTAGCCAGCTTCTCGCCCCAATGGTCTTTTAAATCATTAAACTGCGTTGGTAAGTTACCAATGATTTTATTATTTAATTGATACGCCTCTACAAGCATAGATGCCATAGAAGCACGATTAATGCTGCTTGATGGATTAAAGTTCCCTTTCTCATCACCTTTAATCACACCTGCTTTTTCTACCGCGGCAATGTAAGGAGCTGCCCAGTGGTTTTGTGAATCTTGGAAAGATGGTTTTGCATTTGGATTAATTTCTAAACCTAGTACCATCGCGATTAGCTTTGCAGCTGATCCTCGATCAATTGTTTCAGATGGTGAAAATGTTCCGTCTGGTTTTCCGTCAAGTGCATTTTTCCCAACTAAATAGTTAACCGAATCTTGCGCCCAGCTCGGTACATCCGGAAAATTCTTTTCCGCTGCTGAACTACTTAATGGATACGCTAATAAGTTGACTGCTAGAATCCCCGCTGCGATTACTCCGTATTTCATTAAATCTTTCTCCTCTCATACCTGTTCATTATGAAACTATGTTCTATTAAACAATAAAAAATTTAATATTTATTATCCCTCTACTATTCTACTATTTAATAGCACCTAAATTATTGTATGGCATTACAACTCTAGAGTAAATACGCATATTAAATAATAAATATTAAATGTTTATTACAGTAAATGTTTAATTAGGAAATGTTTATATACAAATAAAAGTTAAAAACCCGACATAAAGACCCCTTTCTTTTTAGACGGACGAGAGCATCTGGCCATTTATAGAAGCGACTTATATGTGGAAAAATAAAAATGAATTCGCCTATGCATGTATAACAGACAAACAGCAACAAAAAAGATTGCCCAAAAATCCCTAGGCAATCTCTTTTTCATTGCTATTCTACTAATTCTATTATTAACGGTAAGAAGAAACATCATTACCTTTCCACTCATAATAATCTAAAATACCAGCATAAATCGCTTCAGCAGCACGTTGTCTCCACTCTGGAGTAGATAGTTTTTCACCCTCTATCTTGTTGTCAACAAATGCTAGCTCTGTTAATACAGCCGGCATTGTGTTTTCACGAGTAACGTGTAGATCCTTATGTTGTACACCTCTATCACGTGTTTCAAGTGCCACTACAAGACGATCTTGAATTTTTTGTGCTAGCATGCGGCTGTCTTCTACATATGGATTTGTTCCTTTTGTTTTTGAATTATAATAGAATGTTTCTGTTCCATTTGCTTGTCCATTAAAAGCATTACCATGAATACTTACAAAGATATCCCCTTTATTTTTTTGAGCAAATTCTACTCGTTTTTTTAGAGAATCTTCTGCACTCACTCCCGGTCTTGCATCGCCATCACGTGTTAACAATACAGTAAACGGTGTTTTTTTCTCAAACAATGCCTGTACTCGTTTAGATGTATCTAATACGATTTTACTTTCTTCCATATATACACTTGGTTTACCTGGATCAGGATCACCATGCCCTGGATCAATAATAATCGCTTTTCCTTCTAGGAAATTCGCTTGTTTCGGCGGGTTCAACTGACTTTTATCAACCCATTGGAAACCAGCATATGTACGAATACGAATCCAACTTCCATTTTCCTCCATAACCGTTACGTTTTGCGGTTCATATTTCCCTAATACTTTAGAGCCATGAGACGCTGCTTGATATGTAGTAAATGCACCATCGATATACTCTTGTTTTTCGTTTAAAGGCGTCCATTTATCTCCTTTATCCGTTGCAATCTTCATCCATCCGTCTTCTCGTTGTTCTTTCACCACAATGATTTGCGGTGCATGTTGATTGGATGTGATGCCTGATGATAATGATGGCTCATGATATGTAATGAAGTTTCTATTCATGTACATTCTTTTTGATGTGTCACTTTTTGCCATATCAGCTTGTGCGATAAATTGAGCTGCTTCTGCACGTGTAACAATACCATCTGGGTTCCAACCGTCATCCGTTCCTTTAGAAATGCCTAAAGCAACTAACGTATTAGCTAGCTTTTCGCCCCAATGTTCTTTTAAATCATTAAACTGCGTTGGTAAGTCACCAATGATTTTATTATTTAATTGATACGCCTCTACAAGCATAGATGCCATAGAAGCACGATTAATGCTGTTTGCTGGATTAAAGTTCCCCTTATCATCACCTTTAATCACACCTGTTTTTTCTACCGCGGCAATGTAAGGAGCTGCCCAGTGGTTTTGTGAATCTTGGAAAGATGGTTTTGCATCTTGATTAATCTCTAAACCTAGTACCACCGCGATTAGCTTTGCTGCTGATCCTCGATCAATTTTTTCAGATGGTGCAAATGTTCCGTCTGGTTTTCCGTCAAGTGCATTTTTCCCAACTAAATAGTTAACCGAATTTTGCGCCCAGTTCGGTACATCCGGAAAATTTTTTTCCGCTGCTGAACTGCTTACTGGATAAGAAAATAAAGTTACTGCTAGAATCCCTGCTGCCAGTTTCCCATACTTCATAAAATTGTTTCTCCCCCTCAAAATCTATTAATAACAATCGTTATAAAATATCTCTTCTAATAATTAACCACATTATACCAACCCTAATATTTTACAATATTAATATTATCTAGTAAATGTATATCTCTATTTGTATATATATTCATTCATCTAAATAAACAGACATAAAACCCCTCTTTTTAGGTGGGAGAGAGCATCTGGCCATGCATAGAAGCGGTCAGGTCCTTTTTCTGCCACATGCGAAGTAAAACCGAGCGTAGGGTACTTTTTATTCTGAATAGCCGGGATTTATATAAGTAAAATTTACTTTCATAGTTTTTTACACATAATAAAACAAAAAAAGTGATCGATATGTAAATACCAATCACTTTTCCAAAAATCATTTATTCTTCTATCATTGGTGATAACACATACGCATAAACAAGTGCTTCTGTATGCGCAATGGAACTCTCATGTGTACGCTCAAATGCATGAGAAGAATCAATCCCTGCACCGATTAGTGCGTGTTTCACGTCGAATCCTGCTCGAATAGCAGCGGATGCATCTGATCCGTAATATGGATAGATGTCTACTTTATATTCGATATTGTTCGTTTTAGCAAGGTCAACTAAGTGCTTACGTAACCCGTAATGATATGGACCGCTAGAGTCTTTCGCACAAATGGATACAGTATATTCATCCGACGCCTGTCCATCTCCTAATGCTCCCATATCAACTGCTAAGTATTCTACAGTTTCTTCTGGAATATTAGAATTCCCGCCATAACCAATCTCTTCATTATTAGAAATTAAGAAGTGTGTTGTATATGGCAATGTCGTATTCTCATCTTGTAATCTTTTAATTAATTTTAGTAGAATTGCTACGCTTACTTTATCGTCTAAATGACGTGATTTTATGTAACCACTCTCTGTAATTTGAACGCGCGGATCAAATGAAACAAAATCGCCTACTTCGATGCCTAATTCACGAACTTCATCGGCTGAAGATACACGTTCATCAATACGAACTTCAATATTTTTTTCGTCTCGTTTCGCTTCCCCTGCATCTTTGTAGACGTGGACAGATGTTTGATGCATTAAGATTGTTCCTGTATACGTTTTTCCGCTTGCTGTTTCAATCTCGCAATATTCTCCTTCAACAGAATTCCAGCGAAATCCGCCAATCATCGATAAGCGAAGACGACCGTCAGATTTAATTTCTTTCACCATTGCCCCTAACGTATCAACATGTGCCGTTAATAAACGATGCTGCGCATCATTCTTTCCTTTTAACGTTAGAATAAGAGCACCTTTATTGTTACGCTTTGTTTCTACATTCCATTCTTTTACATAGTTTTCAATAAAGTTGATAATCTTCGTTGTGTTTCCAGACGGACTTGGAATGGAAACAAGCTGTTTAATGAGTTCCATTGTTTCTTTTGCATGATGTGTCACTGTACTTCCCCCTACTTTATTTTTCTAATATTCAGTATACAGAAATTCTCGCAAAACCTCTACTAATATGAGATTTCTGTAGGTTTCTTGTGAAAAGAAGCATAAGGTAGCCGTTTTGGTCAACTTATGCTTCTAATATGCATACAACAAAAAAAGATACCTCAATAGGCTATCATTAGTAGGTTACATAGTTCTCGTTAACGGTAGTAAAAAAATCTCAATTTTTATCTTTTTTTAAATAAGATTTCAGTAATCCATTTATGAGCATAATAACTTATTTATTAATTTGCTGTACTCTTTTTTGAGTAATATGCTGAAAGTAAATTAAACTCCACATGCAAAAGCAGTGGAAAAACAATTGATAGTGAGTAATCCGTAATCGCACCAAACGTGATTCCCCCGACAAATGCGAACAGCATGAATTTTATGCTAGTCTGATTAAAGCTGTAATATTGTAAGTGAGCTACAGCGAATAGAAAGGAAGATATTATGATCGGTACCGTAACCGGTATGTAAGCTATTTCATAAAAAGGGTATTTTGAGAATGAATTGTTAAGTATCGGTATAATCATTCCTCTGAAAATTACTTCTTCAAAAATAGGATACATAATTACAAAGTTTAAGATATTTTTTTTCCCAATAGGCTTATATCCTGAGTATCGCGAAATGAAAATATTTGTTATTGCAGCACTTAAGATTAATAGAACAGTTGGTTCGTGATGAATTGGAATTGGTAAACGGAATACATAATTATCTTCATAAAAATAACTAATTATTGTCAGCAATGTTCCCCATATATAAATAATTTCATTTTCTATCTTTCGGTACAACGTTCTTCCAATAATAACGCGAACTGTAATATCAACAATTTTATATGAAAAAGCTAATAAAACAGCAAGTATCAAAGCAATAAGGCAGCTCATATCGATTTATCACCTCATCTCAGAAGGAATTCCTTTGTAATTCATGCATTTGATTCATATCCAGTATTACTTGATTTTTAAATATTTTCCTTATATTTTAAAATTTTACCATATTATGATAGTTTGAAGTGAGAAAAAATTAGTTGTATATCCTATTCATGTGAGGTTAACATAACGTCCCATTATATCAGTGGTTAAAAGCAATCATTGTCTTTATTTCCTTTACTCCATATGTATAAAATTCCGCATAAACTAACGGTCAACTTATGGGTAAAGTGACACTTATTATTAATTTCATAATTATGGTAAAATATGTTTTAGAACATAATAAAGGGGTATCAAAATGAAGTTAACGAAAAAACATGTACAAATTGCACTCATTTGGTTTTTATCATCTCTGCTATGTTTACAAGTTTCTTATGCCATTCACACTGCTACTTCCATTACAATTGGATGGGCATTAACAGCTATATTTTTTATCACTAGTCTGTTTGCAGGGAAATTAAGACGGGTAAAAGTACGCGAATAAAAAGCACAGCTCATCCAAAGAAGCTGTGCTTTTTTATCTATGAAACTATTCCTCCGAAACATCCAGCAAGTAAATTCCTTTTTGGAATCCGCCGCGCTCTGCTTCTTTCTGTTTGCGAATGCGCTCTATATCTTCAAATGTTGCGCCTTCTGCACGCGCTAATGATATGATAATTTCTAATGCATCAGCCAGTGAATCTAATGCGTGTTCACGCTCTTTCATAGAAGCAAATTCACGAATTTCTTCTGTTCCGATTTTGGCTAATGCTTGTATGTATGCTTGACCAGTTAGCTTTTGCGCTGTATATGTTTTTCCAGACATTAAAATTTTCTCTGGAACACGATCCCTTACTAGCTTATTATAAGTTGACATAAATTATCCTCCACTCCAATATCAGCGTATCTTTTCTATATTTAGTAACATCCGAGCTCCACTTTATAGAAAAACCATTTCTTTTTCACGCAGGCACTTTCCATATCGATCCCTGATCCATGTGCTCGTACGTGAGGAAAGAAATAATGTTCGAATTCATTCTCTTCTTTGCCATATAACGTTTGATATGCAGCTGGCACCGCTTCTTTTTTGATATCTCTTTCCTTCGTAACCTCTCCTGTCACAGCAACAATTGGATGCCCCTCAAAAAATAGCGCCGTCCGAACTGCGAGCGCAGGTGTGCTATGCAAAACATAATATGTAAGTAAGATGATACCGATAATACCAATGATTCTAGTTTTTCTCATCTAGCACTCTTTACCTTTCTATATAAATCCATTTTATTTTCCGACATCTAAATCCCTGCTATGCAGAAAAAAAGTAACCTACACTCGTTTGCTCGTTCTGTTTTTACCTCGCACGGGGCAGAAATAAGCCCTGACCGCTTCTATCCATGGCTAGATCCTCTCTCCCATCTAAAAAGAAAGGGGTTTTTATATACAAATCCATTTTCATTTTCCAACATCTAAATCCCTGCTATGCAGAATAAAAAGTAACCTACACTCGTTTGCTCTTTCTGTTTTTACTTCGCACGGGGCAGAAATAGGCCCTGATCGCTTCTATGCATGGCCAGATCCTCTCTCCCATCTAAAAAGAAAGGGGTTTTTATATACAAATCCATTTTCATTTTCCAACATCTAAATCCCTGCTATGCAGAATAAAAAGTA